>CP030868.2:1200000-1500000 GCA_004010835.2 Oenococcus sp. UCMA 16435 | reverse complement strand
CTTAAATTAATTATCGGAAAACCAACTATCATTTATAAAAAATAATTTTGTTCTGCTAATAAATCCGACTAATTATTCTTGCATTGGCATAGATAATTAGGCAAGCCCTTTTGGTTGACAGGTGTCAACCGTTTGTCATTGATTTTTAATCAAAGCAGTACTATGGGTCTAATTCATGTAATGAATAAATCCTAAAGTTTCCCATATTTTTTTGATTGCAAAATACTAAAAAGACGCAATATGAAAGTTACGCCTTGATTAATTAATGCTTTTATCTTTTTCTGCTTGGATAACAGACGTACTCATCCTGTCCACCAACCATTAAAACCAGCAACTGTTAATTTGATATGAATAAGTTTTTGTTCTTCTAATGTTTTACGATACTCTTTAAAATTATTACCGGTATCAACAATGATCAATTTACGGCCATTTTTCAATACACGGCAGGCTTCACATAACGCCTTTTCTCTTTGCTGTCTAGGCTTGATATTATGAAAAGCCATGCTGGAAACAACAAAATCGAAGCTCGCATCTTTCAAAGGAAGTTCAGCCATATCAGCTGTAATCAGATCAGTTCTTTGATCAACATTGGCTAACTTTAAATTTTTTTCAGTAGCTACTGAGCTGTTATTGGATTGATCAACGTTACGCCATAAATCGACTCCGATCGCTTTTCCTGAATCATCAATCTTTTGAGCAAATTTAATTAAGACCGTTCCGTGACCACAGCCTAAATCCAAAATCTGCGAATTTTTAGAAATATTTAAACCTTCAATAATTTTGTTCCAGACAAGGAACTTGCCACGTAATGAGGTATGCAAAAAGATGATTCTACCTATTATCATCGATAAGCCATAAATAAAAGTTATCCAGGCAAACAGGTAACCGTGAGAAGGAAACCAAAATCCTAAAACAATAATGCCTACCGAAATACATGTAATTGGTACTAAAGGAGCATCAACACCGTATTTAATCTTACCTTTTTCCACTTTTTTTGCTTCCTTAGCATTATATTAAGTATCCCTTATTTTGAATATACTTTGAAATATTTTTTGTTTATTAATGAAATATTCCTATAAATAATTTATACAGATAAAACAAATGAATTTCTCATTCACAAATTTCAGAGCTCAACAGATCTAGATTATATTCAAAGAAATGCTTCTTTTATACAATCTGCTCAATCGATTGGAGTTGCGACCGGCCCTTTTATCGGAGCGTTTTAAACACTCGGGAGCAATTATCAGCTAGTCATTTCATCAGTTTCTGGATTATATTGGCTATTGATAATAGCGATCTTAGTATTTTATCTATCGCATCGGCAGAACAGTTAGATTCTAATGATACGCACAAAAAATGAAAACGGGGACAACACGTGTTTACTTCCTTGGCGAATCGAGAAAGTAACAAACTCGTTTTACGAGAATAAATAGTTTAGAGTAAATTTATTATCTTATCATTCAACAAGGGAACAAATAAATAAAACTAGAAATTACTGAATTAACAGGTACAAGCATGGTTTTAGACTAAGAAGATCGAAACCCCAATTGGTCAGGATTAATATCTTCTGGCGGACACAAAGAACATACAGAAGTTTTGTTTCTTTATTTTATGCCACTCGTTTTACTAGTTTTTAAAATGCTTTCAATAAGGCCATTGAAATTACTCCAACAATTACAATAACTAATAAACTTTTGCTCAAAAATCCTGCTAACAGAGTCGGTATTGCGGCCAAACAATTGCTAAAATTCAAACTTGGCCATTGGCCATTTTTTTCAATCAATAAGTTTTCAGTTAAAATTGCTGCGATAATCGCGATTGGTACAAATGATAAAAAGTCAGTAAACCATGTTGCCAATTTGATTTTCTTTAAAAGCAAAAACGGCAATAAGCGCGAAAGCCAGGCAACCAAACCACACAATAAAATTGTTATGCCAATTTTTGTTGTCATTTTTTTGTGATCTTCATTCCCAACAGACAGCCAATAATTGTCGCCAATAACAAAGCAATATTTCCAGAAAAACAACGCATTAAAAAGTACATCATTATCACTACAGAAATAACAACTGTCAATTGTAATCGAATCGTCTTACTATGATCGTTAATTATTTGCAAATAAAGTAGACCGATAAACATGGCAATTAAAGCAAAATCCAAGCCGAATTTAGCTGGATTTTTAATCAATTTTCCTAGTGCGCAGCCAGCAACTGTTGAAATGATCCATATGAAATAAGCAACTATATTTGCAGCATTAAACCAGGTTGTCGTTAAATGATTATCAGTCTTGTTAACTTTGGTCATTGCCAAGGCAAAGGTTTCGTCTGTTAATAAACTACCAATAAAAATATTCTGTAGGAGGCTGCTTTTCTTAAAATACCTCGCAATTGAAGTTCCCATTAAAATGATACGAGAATTAATTAAAAAGGCCGATAAGACAATTGTTGAAATCGGGCTGCCAGTCAAAAGCATGGCCGAAATAACAAATTGAACAGAGCCCGCGTATACCAATAAAGACATAAAAAAGACGGCTAAAATTGACAAATGGTTTGTATTAGCAACAATTCCAAAAGCCATGCCAACCCCAATATAGCCAAATACAGTTGGTAAAACATCTTTAATTCCTGAACGATAGGTTAAACTCGAATTCATAGATTACTTGTTCCTTTAGCAATTAATAATCATAGTTTTTAAACTTTTTCCAAAGCCTGGTCCAAGTCGGCAATTAAATCTTCGACATTTTCAATACCAATTGAAACTCTAATTAAATCCGGTGTAATTCCAACAGCTTTCAATTGTTGGTCATTTAACTGTGCATGAGTGGTTGATTTGGGATGGATAATTAATGATTTGACGTCACCAACATTTGCCAATAGAGAGAAAATTTTCAGATTATCAATCAAAGTTCCTGCTCCCGATTCACCGGCTTTCAAACCAAAAGTAAAGATAGATCCAGTCCCTTTGGGAAAATACTTTTGTGCCAGTGCTTTATATTTCGAATCCTCGGTTTCCGGGTAGGAAACCCAAGCGACCTTTGGATGCTGCTGCAAGTAATCAACTATTTTACGAGTATTCGAGACATGACGTTCGATTCTCAGGGAAAGCGTTTCAAGTCCTTGCAAAAAGTACCAAGCAGACTGTGGCGATAAAGTCGCTCCGGTATCGCGCAAATGTTCTGCTCTGATTTTTGTTGTAAAAGCTGCTCCTTTTAGGTCGGACCAAATCAGGCCATTATACGAAGCAGTTGGATTTACAAAATCGGGATAACGATTTGATGCCTGATAATCAAAATCTCCTTTTTCAACAACAACACCACCAATCGTTGTACCGTGTCCACCGATAAATTTCGTAGCCGAATGGACGACAACATCAATGCCATAATCAAAGGGACGGACCAAAAAAGGAGTGGCAAAGGTTGAATCAACAATTGTAATAATTTTATATTTTTTTGCAATTGCTGCAACGGCTTGAAAGTCAACGATATTAATTGCCGGATTGCCAAGGCTTTCAAAGAAAATTGCTTTGGTGTTTTCTTTAATAGCTGCTTGAAAATTTGCCGGATCATCGGGATCGACAAAAGTCGTTTCAATTCCAAGTTTTTTTAAAGTCTCACTAAATAATTCATAAGTACCACCATAGAGTGTCGACGCAGAAACAATGTGGTCTCCAGCCCCGGCAACATTTAAAATCGCTGCAGTAACGGCAGCTGCTCCCGAAGCCAAAGAAATTGCGCTGCTGCCACCTTCTAAAACGGCAATCCGTGCTTCAAAGGCCGAATTGGTTGGATTCGTTAAACGGCCATAGATATTTCCCGGATCTGTTAAAGCAAAACGGCCAGCAGCCTCTTTGGCATCCTTGAAAACAAATGACGATGTTTGATAAATCGGTACTGCCCTTGCACCAGTTGCCGGATCAGGATTTTCTTGGCCGGCATGAACTTGTTCTGTTTCAAAACGATAATTATTTTCCAATGTGTTTACCTCGATTATATTTTTGTCTGATTTGGATATTTGCTTAATAAGATTTTAATCTTTGAATTAAAAAAAGATTGTATATCAAAAGAAATACATTTGCCTTCCTCACATTCGTGTCTGTACCAAGCCTTCGCCTTGCCAAAGGGTTAACCATTTATTAACTTTGTGTTGTCCAATTCTGCTCATTAAATCCTCCAAAGTGTTTCACATACAAACGTGGTGACAGGAGTCGAACCTATAAAAATTGCTTATGAAACAACTGAGTAACCGTTACTCAACACCACTAGAAATATTGCTTGTCAGATTTCTCGCGGAATTTCCCGACAAAAAAATCGCTCCTGTAAATTAATACAGAAGCGACTTGTCGCGTTACCATCCTGATTTGTTTCTTTGCTTGCACAAATAAACCTTATTAACCATCTTTGTTAGCAGATGGGCTAACAGCAAGGGCGTGTCCGATAACGAGGACCATTCCGTTTGATACTTTCGGTAAACCGTTCGTATCAACCAATCACCGGCCATTTTCCTTTTCTTAATAAAGATCGGCTTACAGCTAGTACCGACTCTCTAGACATTACTTGGAAAAGTACTTTCCGGATCAATTCGTTTGAAATCTATGCACTAAAATATAACACTTGTTAAAAGTATGTCAACTTTAAACAAAATAAGATTGAAATTAAATGTTTTTGAGTAAATTAAAACAAAAAATGTTCAAAAAAATAAATAAGAAAGTACTTATTTATTTAGAAAAAATTTTTGGATACCACGTGTGAATCTTATTCTATAAGACTTAAAAAATGATCAAAACCAAGTTTTTTTATAGAATTCTTTTTTAATTATTACGTCAACATATTCAATAGTATATTTATTTTATTCCAGCTTTATTTTCGTTTAAACGACCTATTAATCCGGCATTTAATTTCTTGAATAACATGTTGAACTGCTTAAGCTCACTATCATTCAAAATATCATTAATAAAAGCTCTGTGATGTTCAGCTTTATTAGCAATATCGTGCCCACGATCGGTTAATTTTAAAATATACATTCGGCCATCGTTAGAAGACTTTTCGCGGTATATGAAATTTGCTTTTTCTAATTTATAGATTAATTCACTAGCGGATTGTGGAGTGATATCTAACTTTTCAGCAATTTCTTTTTGAGTAAGTTGGCCATGTACATTCAACAAAGCCACTATTGCTCCTTGCCCTTGATGCTGATTTTGGAAAAAAAAATCAACATTCTTTCGAAGCAAACGGCCTTTTTCCATTAATCTTTGAAATTCCAAAATTTCAAAGATTGCTTGATTACCTTCATCCATTCTTACATTCCTTTCTGAATACCTTATATGCTATCTCTAATTTTATAAGGCCCCCTGAAAAATATCAAGAAAAATGATTGACAATTTATTCAGGTAGCCTTAGTATTGTAAATATGTTCAGGTGGGCTTAATATAACAAATACTTAACACCTTGAATTAAATATTTATCCAGCATCGAACTCAAGGAGAAAATAAATGACAGATATGCTAGCATTTGAAACGAACAATTTAACTAAAAAATTTGGTAAGCACCTCGTTGTCAATGGAATTAATTTGAAAGTTCAACAAGGAGAAATTTTTAGCGTGCTAGGACCCAACGGCGCTGGCAAAACAACTCTCATTAGAATATTAGCCACGTTATTAAAACAAAACTCTGGTATAGCAACTATTTTTGGACATGATGTAAACAAAGATGCTGCTTACGTCAGAAGCCTTATTGGATTAACTGGTCAATATGCAACAGTTGATGAAGATTTATCTGGAAGAGAAAATTTGATCTTATTTGCACATTTGAATGGATTAAAAGGAGCCGGCGCAGAAAAGAGAGCAGCTGATTTGCTTGAAGAATTTTCATTGACGGAGGCAGCCAATAAATCATTGAATAATTTTTCTGGAGGTATGAGACGTCGATTGGATTTGGCAATTTCTTTAATTTCCAAACCACCTTTGATTTTCTTAGATGAACCAACAACAGGATTGGATCCACGCACTCGTTTGCAACTGTGGGATACAATTCATCGCCTGAACGGGGCTGGGACGACTATTTTATTAACAACACAATATTTAGAAGAAGCAGATCAACTGGCTGACCGCATTGCTGTCATTGACAAAGGAACAATCGTTGCAAGTGGGACACCGGATCAGTTAAAAAAGAAGGTTGGATCAAATTCCATCGTACTAACAATGAAACGACCATCTGATTTGTTGAAAACACAAAAAATAATTGAAGATAGTTTAGGGGAAACTACTAAAATCGACAAAGAAAAATTACAAATAACGGCTCCATTTCGAAATATGAATAATATGGCAAAACTAATGGCTGCCTTAAGCAATGAAAATATTAAAATTGATGAATTTTCTATTCAAAAACCAACACTGGACGAGGTCTTTTTGAAAGTGACAGCCAGGTAGAAAGAGAAATAAATATGAATAATTTACAATTAGAAATAAAAAATAGTTCTTCTTATCATCACGGTTTTAACGATGCTCTAGCATTGACTAATCGTAACCTGATTAAAATGTGGAAGAGTCCGGAAAAATTAATGGATGTATTTATCATGCCAATTTTCTTCATGTTAATATTTTCTTATCTTTTTGGAGGGGCTATTTCTGGTTCAACAAAAGCTTATTTACCACTTGTTTTGCCAGGTATTATGATTCAGACACTACTGTCCATTTCGTCGGGAACAGGTGCGTCAATTCGTGAAGATATCAATAAAGGAGTATTTGATCGTTTTAAATCATTGCCGATCCTACGTCTGTCGCCTCTTATCGGTTCTCTGATAGCAGACTTAGTACGCTATACCGTTGCAACCAGCGTTACTTTATTAGTTGGCTATATTATTGGATGGCGTCCAACGGTTGGCTTCCAATGGGTTTTATTAGCAATGCTGTTTGGAATTGGTTTTTCTTGGGCAATCAGCTGGATTTTTGTTTTTTGGGGTTTATTAGCAAAATCGGCAGAAGCTGTGAATGGTATTTCTGTGATGATTATGCTGGGACTAAGTTTTTTGTCAAACGCCTTTGTGCCGACTAGTTCCTTGCCTAAAATTTTGCAGACCTTTGTGCGTATTAATCCAGTTACTCACGTCATTTCTGCATTACGCGAATTGTTATTGCACGGACAGTTTGGAAACGAAACATTGATTTCAATTATCATGGCTGCAGCAATCGTGATAATCTTTGTTCCTCTAACATTGTGGGCCTATAATAAGAAAATATAAATATTTTAATAGCTAATAACAAAAAATTCGCATGACATTTTTATAAATATAAAAACCCACATCTACTTTTATGAATCGTTTAAATGCGGGTTTTTCTATATTTATTTTAATTAAGGCAATTAGTTAATATTTCTGAAGGTAAAAATATCCTTATTAAACTGCCTGTATTTTAGAAAATCAAAAAGTGAAAACGCCAAACGGGATAGCATGAACATCTTACCGAATATTGTTACAATGATCAATTATTAAGCACAACTAAATTGATAAAATAGTCAGTCAAAAGAGGATTACTACAAATGAAATCATCAGATAAAAAACAAAATCTCCAAAGCAAATTGGAAAGTATCCAGTCAAATAAAGCAGATGAAAAACAAATTTTAGAGCTGACTATTTCCCGTATTAAAAATGGAGAACGAGACCAATTAGTTCTTAGAAATTTAAAACAGCAATTAAGAAAGCTGGCTCTGGAGAAAAAATTATCTAAAGAAGGTCTGGATTTATTTACCGAGATGGAACGTCCAAACTTTTCTGAAGATCTTGCGACTTCATCAACAACCTGGTTTTGATTCTTAAAAATGAGAATCTATTCACCACATTATGCTAAAATGGCGAGCCAGCGTTGGCCAATAACCCTTTAATGATGAAAGTTCAATATATTATATTTACTAAAAAAGCGGCTGTGATATAAGTCTCTTAATATAAAAATCGGTCAGCTAAATTCCAAAGATTTTGGCATAACGACTCATAATTTGAAAACTCATATCGCAGCTGCTTACTTTTTTTAATTGTGCACAATTAATCATGTCCTCTAAAAACAAAATTACGCGCCAATTGAGTAAATCCCATACGCATTAGTATTTTTCCTTGATGATTATGCCGGTCCATCATTACTTTGGCAATTGACCCTCCACCTTCTTGAACTGTCCGTATTAGTAAACCACTCTGATGTTGATTAAGGTCAGTAGATATTCCGCCAGGTAGAACACCAAAAATTTCAACAGAAATTTCGTGCTTTTTATAATACATCGCAAATGATTTAATCATCGAGTTTAGTGAAGCTTTACTAGCCAAGTATCCCAGCGGATTGAAAGAGCCAATAGGCGTGACAGGAATTGTTACATTCAATATTCTGCCATGATTTCTAGACAAAATTGGTGTAAATGATTTAATCATTTCAAAATTACCAAGAAAATTAACTTTTGCTAATTGATCTAATTCAGAAGATGTTAGTTCTAAAGGATTTTTTTGCATATTGCCGGAAATACCGGCGTTATTGATAAGCCCATCCAGTTTCGGATAATGTTCCTCTACATAACTTACAGCTTTATGGATACTGCTAATGTCATTGAGATCGATTTGTAGCCACTCTGCAGTAATTCCGTCTTGTTGTAATTGATAAACAGCATTTTTGCCACGCTCTTCGTTTCGAGCGCCAACCAGAATCGTCCAGCCATTCTTACCGATTTGTTTTGCGGTTTCAAATCCGATACCTTTGTTAGCTCCAGTAATTAACACAATTTTTGTCATTTTTTGCTCCTCAAGGTTATTAATGTTGACGCTGTCAACAAAGAGAAGCTTATCTTATTACGTTGACAATGTCAACTTTTTTAGATAATATTTTCATATGGCCTGATTGGAGTTGACAATTATGGTAAAAAATACTCGTGATAAAATCATAGAAACGACAATAAGTATTATTGAAAATAAAGGCATCGATTCTGTTAATATGCGCGACCTCGGGACACAAATTGGATTATCGCGAGGAGCAGTATATCGACATTTCAAAAACAAAGATGATTTACTGGTTACTATTGCTGTTCAATCATTCGTTAAACTCTCTACACATCTGTCTGAGGCAGTCCAAGATAATTCAAAAGAGCAATTAATTAACTTACTGAATTACTATTATAATTTTGGCACCGAACACCCTTCTTTATATGATTTGATGTTTCAAAAGAAATGGACAGCTTCTGAATATCAGAACTTACACACTATAGCAACACAGCCGTTAGAAATACTCCGCAAATTCATTCCAAGCACGGTTGATTCTGCTATCGTACTTGCATTCATCCATGGGCTTATCGAGTTGACTAATTCCGGGCATGTTGAACCAGAAAAAGGTTTGGATGATCCTCGACTTTTGATTTCAAATTTTATTACTAAAATATATCAATAGAATTGTGTAAGTATGTGTTTTTTAAAAACAAAAAATCAAGAACTTGATGATATCAGAACTCTTTTTTGCTCTCTTTGATCGCTGGCCAAATAAGAATTAATAAAAAGACGATACACATGCTAACCAATGTTTTATCTTTTCACCTATCTTTTAGAAATTATTATTAAATATAAAAACCAGTTTAGTCAGCCACTTAATGACTTCTAAACTGGTTTTATTAATATCAAATAATTTAAAATATATTACTTATTGATTATTTTTGTAAACGATCTTAACGCCGGTACCACTCATATTCTTATCCATAGCTTCATTCATTTGATCAAGTGGATAAACATTCGTAATCAATTGAGTCATATCCAAGCCTTCATCCTTGGTCTCACGCAAGAACTCCGTTGCTTCAACCCAGTCTTCCGGAACATAAGCCCATGAACCAGTAATCTTGGTTTCGGGCATGCAAACATCAAAGTGTGGATTGTAAGTAGCTTCACCGTTATCCACAAAGAAGCCAACTTCACAAATTCCACCGTGATCAGTCAAGAATTTCCAAGCAGTGCTTGCACCTTTAGTCGCGCCGGTGCATTGGAAAACAAAGTTAGCGCCTTTGCCACCGGTTAAATCCTTAACGGCAGAAACTGAATCCCCATCATCGATGTTAACAGTGGCAGTTGCACCAATCTTTTTAGCCAACTCCAGTCGACTAGCGTTACCATCAACAGCAATAATGTGGCGAACACCCAAAGTCTTCATTTGTGCGATAACCATTAAGCCAATCGGCCCTACACCTTGAACAACTACCGAAGAGCTGTGCTCAAAGGTGTAGATTTCCTTGGATTTTGCAACGGCGTGGCATGAAACGGCCGCCGGTTCAATCAAAATCCGCAAGTCTAGTGGCATATCAGTAACGTTGAAGATAACGCTATTTGGATTAATGACCATATAGTTGGCAAGCCAACCGTTAAAGTAATGTTCTTCACCACCCATTAATCCATATATATCTCCATTGGAAGCAGGACCACAAACGATCTTGTCGCCAACTTTTAACGCCTTGCCGGTCCAATCGGTTTTAACGTTCTTGCCCATCTTGACAATTTCACCGGTACCTTCGTGACCCAGGTTAACCGGAATGTAGTGAAATGGATCACTCTTGTATTCGAAGACATCAGTGCCACAGACACCACAACCTTCAACTTTGACCAGCATCTCATCATCATTTATTTCTGGAACAGGTAGTTTCTTAACTTCAATTTTCTTGGTTCCAGTTAATACAGCAACTTTACCATCCATTGAAAACAACCTCTTTTCATCTATCAGATCCACCTTCACCGTAACATTTTTCAGATCATTGTAAAGCTGATAGAGGCCGCTATTTCAATCTTTTTATATTTTTCACAAGGTGATTGTGATCCTTAACACATGTAAGAAATGATAAATTCACAAACAAAGAATTCGATAAAATAAAATAACTTAAGAAATTTTATTTTGATAAAAAGTCGACATATATTCATCATAGGCCGAAGCCAATTGATTAGAATTCATTAGCCTTAAAGCCTCAATTAATTGATGGTTCAGTTTAACAGCTTCGGCTTGTTTTTTAAAAAAGAGATTTTTAAAGAAAGAAAACTTAAATCTCAAAAGTAGTTCATCGCTTGGAATATTAAAGTCCGATAGAAGGTCCAGCAGCTCTCTTGCAAGTTCATATTCTCTACGGTCGCTTGTAATTTCTATACCGTTTTCCAATGCCGCGATAGTGTTATGAAGATTATCATTAATAGATCTTAATTTTTTGGTTTTATGAAACAGTTCTTTAGAGATTAAATAAATCGTCTTAGACGGAATGATCATTGAACAGTTTCCAAAAATTAAAATCTGAAAATCTCCCCAAATCTCAACCTTCATGAGATAATCAGATAGGTTATCGATTATACTTCTTTCAATGACGAAATTTTCTTCCAAATTTTTGATCAAGGCTGCCACGGTACTTGCCGAAATTAAATAGAAAAATTCAGAGTTTTCTTTAAAAAGATCACTTTCCCTCTGGTATATTCTCTTCATCGTTTTAACATCGTTATCGTTGTATGATTCACCAACTTCCATCAAAAAAGCTTTATATTCAGGAAAATAATTTGGTAGGGAAAATTTTATAAATTCATCTGCTCCTAGATGCATTTTATCCAACAACATAAGGACTTTAGTAAAAGAAGGATCAACAAGCCCCTCTTCGAATTTCCTCAGTGCAGAAGGCGAAAGAATATTGTCGGCAAGGTCGTTTATAGAATATCCCCGATCGAGCCGCAATGTCTTGAAACTTTTGCTAAAATCCTTAAAATTGAAATCAATCATATTGGATATGATAATAGATAAATCTAATGAATTTTAAAAAATTAGGAGTAAAAGTTATGAAAAAAATAAAAACTTTCTTAATAACCATTTTAGGAGTAATAATAGTTATAAACATTGCGCCGGTTTCAAAAAGTATAACCGGAGTAAATTTTAATTCAAATCACTCTTTTACTAATTTGAAATAAAAAATGGATTAAATAATTTAATCCATTTTTCTTTATCCTAAATTTTAAAAATTGTTTTAATTCTGACCAAAGAATTGTCTGAGTTTTTGGAAATCAACTGTGCCTAGTCCAGTGTCCTGATTATAGATAGTTCCCTTTGTTCCCGTATAGAAAAGATTATTGTTATCGGAACTTAAATCAAGGGAGTTGAATGGAGAATTTTTGCTTTTAGCGAAACGATAAATTTGTGGATTCCAAAAACCGATCCTACTCTTCCGGCCACTGTTGATTACGGCTGAAACAGCATTTAATTGTGGAGCCACAAAACTCGTTCCGCCATAAGGTCCATCCCAAACTGCTGCTTGACCGGTTCCACTACTGTAATAAACAGCATAACCGGTTTCCGGATCAGCGTTTAATGAAACATCAGGAACATTTCTTCCCGTCCCGCTTCCGCTTGAGCTAACAGCCGGTTGTACTCGCTGAACAGTGGTAAAAGGTGAACTACTTTGCCAATACTGAAGTGCAGTGTAACGATTGACCCCACTGATTGCTTGTTGATATCGAGGAGTTGCAAAGAATTTGCTAAAACCGCCACCGCCACCGACAAAATAATCGGCAAGGCCAATGGCAGTACTGCTCAATCCTTTCTTGTCAAAATAGCCATAAAGGTAATCCCAACTCCAGGCCCGTTCATTTTTAACCGAAATGTTTGTTCCATCAGATAAAGTTTCACTAAAAGGAATCGTTGTTCCTCCAGCAGCTACAACAAAAGGGGAATCGGCTGGATTGTCAACTGCCAGATCATAGGTGGCAGCATCCTTGGTAGCGTCGTAAGCTCCTTGATCGCCGGAAGCGACAAAAGAAGAAATTCCTTCAGCGGAAGCCTGCTCAAAGATTAAATTAAAGATTTGCGCGTAAACCGGCGTTTCAACTCCTTGAGAAACTGCTTGGGAAATTTCCGTCTCGCTTTCTCCCCAACTAACCGAAAGTTGTGCCGCTTTGTCTTGGTTAACGGCCGTTGAAAGTGCATCGAAGAAACCGGTATCTGTATTAGGTCCAATGTAAACGTTGATTTTTGCTTGAGGTGCCAAGACCCCGGACTGTTCAACGTCCAAAGAGGTTTCATCCGAGCCGTCCCATCCCGAACCTCCGTCAACATTAACGACATTTAACTTATTACCAGGAACACTGATGTTCAATGTTTTCCAATAAGAGTAGGCGTCTGCTGGATTGAAATCCGCCAGAGATATGATATCCATCTGTTGGCCGGCTCCGGTAAGACCCTCCTTATAAAGCTGATTAAGATTATACCGAGAAGCAAAACTTTGTGGCGAAGAAGGATACGAAGAAAGTGTATTTTGCGTGCTGTCCGATTTTGATAAAGAACTAGGAAGTTTTTGAACATTCGTTGTCAAAGTATTATAGGTAGTCAAACCTAAAACGCCGAGAATCTTATTAGAGTATTGAAGCGGCAAAGAAGGATTTTTCTTTGCGGCACGGAAACTTTTTCCATGATACTTAGCTTGGTAAATAGAAGTCTGAAAAGCACTCTCGATCTTGCTGGTCGCTCCCGTCGTTTGAATAATCAAATCATCACTTGAAAGACTGCTATGGAGGCCAAAACTATTTAGATATTTTATAACTGCCTGACCAACGCCTGTGTTGCCGTACAAACGGCCAAATTGAGAAGCGGTTACGTATTTACGATATTGTGGACTTCCAGGTGTGACCGTATTGTAAACATAATTCTCCAAAGCACTGCCGTTTTGGGGTTTTAAGATTATATCTACGGTTTCCTGGGTGTCTCCAGAAACCTGCGATCCATAAGTTGCCTGGTTTAAGACTTTCGAAGTCACGGTTTGAGAAACCGACCCTCTATCAGATGAGGCAAAAACCAACTGATTTTTAGCAAAAAATAAAAGTAAGCCAAAACTGATTGCAAACGACAAAAATAATATTCTGATTCTCTTCATGAGTCCCTCCCAAAGATCCCATTGAAATATAAATTAAATTAATTTTATACAGAATATTTTCAAAAATAATAAATTAACAAAATTTTCTCATTTTAAGCATTTTATTGGCAGTTTTGAGAATATATTGTTAATTTGAATTTTCAAGTTTAAAAAAATAATAAACTCAATCAATTTTTTTCCTTAACAAATCCCCTTTGTTTTAAAGTCTGGTAGATAAACCAACTGCCCAAAAACAAAGCAACGATAAAATATGGCATGGTATTAGATAGTGCCGCTTCCAATTCTTTAATACTGGCAATATACAATGATGGATTATAGGAGTAAGCAACAAAATCATTAAGAGCATGAAAAATAATGGGAATCCAAATAGCCTTGCCATAGTAATAGATCGTGGCACAAATAAAGCCAAAACAGAAAGCATAAACTGACTGATCAATAGCATAATAGAAATTTATTGTTGCACTAGGAAGAAAAGAATTGAAAAGATGGAGGAAAGCAAACCAGAAAGACGAAACCAAGCTAGCTAACAGGATGCCAAGAAAATTCTGTTGGTATCTATTTAAAAACCAATTGAAGACTAATAAGCGAAAGATGCTTTCTTAAACGACACCGATCGTTAGACAATCAAAAATACTTTCCCAGTTGAGGTCATAAATTGTTAATGTCCCTGTTCCGGTTACCCAATAGACAAAGATAAGAAAAGGAAGATAGACTAATAAGTTTGCTTTCCAATTCTTAATTGCTTTTAAGCTTTGGACATGGTTAAAAGGGCTGATTAACAGGTAAAGCAAACAAGCAACTAATACAAAACAAGCAAACTTTAAAATAGCTTGACTTGTATCCGTTGAATCACTGTAACCAAAAACAATTGCTAATTCTTCTAGACCATAAGCAATTACAATAATTATCAGACTAATGACTAAACCAGTAAGACCTTTAATATGATTAATTCTCTTTAATTGTTGGACATAAGTCTGTTTAACCCTCAACATTTGATACTCCATAAATATGTCCGATAAACTGTAAAAATAATCTGTAAATCAAATATATAAATTAAATTAATTCTATACAGGATGTTTCCAAAATTAAAAAATTAACAATATATTCTCAAAACTAGCAATAAAACGGTCAAGATGAGAATATATTGTTAATTTAAATAAAGGTTAAGCATAAGTGGTAAGTTTCAGATATATTTTTGTTGAGATATTTAGCTGAAATATTCGTTAGGAATATGGTCTTATCATGATTCGGTGGAGAGTAAATATGGTTAGGGTTAAGCAAAGTTTTTGGCAAATTTTATCTTTAATACTAATCGAACTTGCAATTCTATTGGTTTATATTTTTGTAATGGACAAAGGAATTGTTCCCTACCAATAAGATTCATTTTTAACTATCGCATTAGAACTCTTTTGTTTGTTTGCTTTTATTGCAATCAATAGATTCGTTTTTAAACAGCCAATCTTTCGTTCAACTAAAAATCTTTATCGAAATCTTCTCTTATTAATGCCGGCTTATTTATATCTTCTATATGGAGTTTTCTCTGTGTTTGAAAACTATGTCCTGCCCAGCAATCTGATTATTTATATTTTAACAGCGATAACAACCGGTATCTCCGAAGAATATTTGTTTCGTGGTTTGATTTTAACCCGTTTGTTATCCGTTAGTAAAACAACGATTTTTCCTTTGATTGTTACATCGCTGCTGTTTGGGGCGATGCATTTAGTCCATTTATTTAACCAAAGCTCCTTCAACACAATTAATCAGGTCATTCAAGTTAATTTTATCGGTTTTACGCTTGGCACTTTATACTTAGTCACCCATTCAATCTACTTTCCAATAGTTCTTCATGCCACTTTGGATTTAGTTCCCTTTGTTCTGATTGATATTGATGGTGGACAGTCAGATAGCTGGATGAGCACCTTTGTATATTCTTTGATCTATTTGTTAATCGGTTTGGCATATTACTTAATCTACCGGATTGATAGAGGTATGAAGAAAATATAAAAAGAACAGGGATACCAATAATATAAGCCCCACAACCGTAAACAATAGGCCGACAAACATGCAGAGAGCGACTTTTAGATATCTGTGTTTTGCTGTCGCTCGTCATTTAATTGAAGAGCAAAAACGATAAATAAGACGCCAAAAACAATGATCACTATTCCGTACAAGCTAGCTAGTAGATATTGTAATGAACTTAATTTTGACATTTTATTTATTGATTTTTAATTGTAGTCTATTAGATTGTCTTCAGATACGCAGGAAGAGATCTTAAATCGTTGAATTCTTTATACGGCTGATATTCATTTAAGCCATTAAGATGATTTCTATTTATCCAAATTTTTTTCCAGCCAACTTTAGTGCAGGGAACAATGTCCCACCAGAAGCCCTTTGCAATGTGAAAATGATTATTATTGTTCAAGTTAAGCTTCTGTTGAACAAAACTAAAAAACTCAAGTTTCGGTTTATAACAACCGGTATCATCAGCGGTAAAAACATTATCAAAATCGTTGTCCAACGTTTGAAGATTGTATTGCATAATTTTACTAGACGAATTTGACATTAAATATAAAGAATGCCCAGCTTTTTTCAAGTCTTTTAGAACGGAAGCAACTTCCGGAAAAGGTTTTAAGTCATAGTACGCTTGGAGAATTACCTTATAATTGTTCAAAAATAAATCACCGGTATCCAAATCCATATCCATAAATTGTAAATTATTCCTGATTAGTTTTTCATAAGGAATAATTTCATCAGAATACATTAAGCGGTCTTCATAACTAAAAAATGCATTTATAGCAAGTTGAGAATTTACATTATTTTTATAACAAATATTGCTTATGCATTCATTAATACTGGATGTGTTCAACAATGTGCCATAACAATCAAAAGTTAGTATCATTTGTGCTCCCTTTATAAACATTAAATTTTCCGTTTCTTCAATTTATAAATTGAAACAGCTGTTTCAAGAATAACGCCATTCCATTTGATTTACGCGAAACAGATATAATTCCATATAATGTATATTTTAAAAATATTTCAATTTACTCTTTATTTTAAACGCAGAATTTGTTATCCTTAGGCAATTAAAATTTGTTAATCGTTAAAAAATGTTTGACATAATTATAGGAGTAATTGTTAATGAACAGTATTTTTCAGAAAATGTTCCGTAAAGAGGATCCGCTAGTTTACCAAGATAAGGATTCCCATCTTATTCGAAGTCTTACAACTAAGGACTTTTTGGCGCTTGGTGTTGGAACAATTGTTTCCACATCAATTTTTACTTTGCCGGGAGTCGTCGCAGCCCAACACGCCGGCCCCGCTGTTTCCCTTTCGTTTTTGTGTGCCGCAATTGTTGCCGGCATGGTTGCTTTCGCCTACGCTGAAATGGCTGCTGCAATGCCATTCGCCGGTTCGGCATATTCATGGATCAACGTGGTTTTCGGCGAGTTTTGGGGCTGGATTGCCGGTTGGGCATTACTAGCCGAATACTTCATTGCCGTAGCCTTTGTAGCATCGGGCTTATCTGCAAACTTTCAAGGTCTGATTTCACCATTAGGATTCAAGTTGCCTACTACTTTATCAATTGCTTCAACAGGATCCAATGGCGGCTTAATGGACCTGTTCGCAATTGTCGTCATCCTATTGGTTGCCACTTTGCTTTCTCGGGGTGCATCGCAAACTGCCCGCGTTGAAAACACACTAGTTATTTTAAAAGTTATCGCTATTTTAGTATTTATTTTTGTTGGTGCAACCGCCATTAAAAGCAAAAACTATATACCGTTTATTCCAAAGTACCACCTTAATGCAGATGGTTCTGCATTTGGTGGTTGGCAAGGAATTTATGCTGGGGTTTCAGAAATTTTCCTAGCTTATATCGGTTTTGATTCAATTGCAGCAAATTCGGCAGAAGCTAAGAACCCACAAAAAACAATGCCTCGTGGGATTCTCGGATCTTTATTTATTGCTGTTTTCCTTTTCATTTCCGTTGCCTTAGTACTTGTTGGTATGTTCCGTTACTCTGATTATGCAAACAACGCCGAACCAGTTGGTTGGGCTCTTCGCCAAAGCGGCCACGAAATCATCGCGACTGTCGTCCAGTCGGTCGCAGTTGTTGGTATGTTTACCGCGCTCATTGGAATGATGCTTGCGGGTTCACGACTTCTTTATTCATTTGGGCGTGATGGTTTGCTTCCAAAAGCACTTGGTAAGCTGAGCAACAATTTACCAAGTCGTGCTTTAATTGTCCTAACAATTATCGGCATTGCATTAGGCGCATTTTTCCCATTTACTTTCTTGGCCCAATTAATTTCGGCCGGAACGTTAATTGCTTTTATGTTCGTTTCACTTGGAATTTATGCGCTGCGTCCTCGCGAAGGAAAAGACATTCCGGAACCAAGTTTTAAAATGCCGCTTTATCCAGTATTGCCCGCACTTGGATTCTTAGGTGCTCTAGCTATTTTTTGGGGTCTTGATATCCAAGCAAAGATTTATGCCCTTGGTTGGTTTATCTTTGGAATGATTATTTACTTTGGTTACGGGATAAAGCATTCAACCGCAACTATTGACAAAAAAGCAGAGAAGTAAAAATAGATTAAACAATCCATAATGCTTCATTACAGGAAACCACTGGTTTCCTGTCTGCTTAAAATACAAATTCTTAAAACATTGGTACCCTTGCAACTTTTTGCACATTGTGTTAGAACTGCTCGAAACGCCAATGTTTTTCCATACATATTAAAAGGAGGTATGTGATTTTTATGAGTAATTTAGAGAAAGCATCTCGATTAATTGATGAAGAAAACAATTATTATGCACGCTCGGCAAGGATCAATTACTATGACCTGGTAATTGATCATGCTCATGGAGCAACACTAGTTGATGTCGATGGCAATGAATATATTGATCTTCTGGCAAGTGCTTCTGCAATTAATGTTGGCCATACAAATGAACGAGTTGTCAAAGCAATAAGTGAGCAAGCACAAAAGTTGATTCATTACACGCCAGCTTATTTTCATCATGTGCCAGGGATTGAATTATCAAAACGTTTGGCCAAGCTTGCGCCTGGTAATCCACCTAAAATGGTTAGTTTTGGTAATTCTGGTTCTGACGCCAACGACGCAATTATCAAATTTTCCCGTGCATACACCGGTCGCCAATATATTGTTTCTTATATGGGAGCCTATCACGGTTCAACCTATGGTTCGCAAACCTTATCAGGAACCAGTTTAAATATGACTCGTAAAATTGGGCCAATGCTGCCAGGTGTTGTCCACGTTCCCTATCCGGATCTTTATCGCCGTTATAAAGGTGAAAATGAACACGATGTAGCTATACGCTATTTCAATGCTTTCAAGGCGCCATTCGAATCATTTTTGCCTGCCGATGAAACTGCCTGTGTACTGATTGAATCGATTCAAGGAGACGGCGGCATTGTCAAAGCACCAGAAGAATATATGCAACTGGTTTATAAGTTCTGTCATGATAATGGCATTTTATTTGCCGTTGACGAGGTTAATCAAGGACTTGGCCGAACGGGCAAAATGTGGGGAATCCAACAATATAAAGATATTGAACCTGATTTAATGTCGGTTGGAAAATCACTAGCTTCAGGAATGCCGCTTAGTGCCGTTATTGGTAAAAGAGACATCATGCAAAGTCTGGACGCACCCGCCCATATCTTTACTACTTCTGGTAATCCGGTATGTGCTGCCGCGTCATTAGCCACATTAGATGTTATTCGAGACGATCATCTGGTTGAAAAGTCAGCTGAAGATGGGGAATATGCAAAACAACGTTTTCTTGATATGCAAAAGCATCATCCAATGATTGGCGACATTCGTATGTGGGGGCTGAACGGTGGAATTGAATTAGTTAAAGACCCTAAAACTAAAGAAGCGGATAATGACGCAGCAACAAAAGTTATCTACTATGCCTTTGCACACGGTGTTGTCATTATTACCCTTGCAGGAAATATTTTAAGGTTTCAACCGCCTTTGGTCATATCCCACAAACAGTTGGATCAAGCGCTCCAAGTTCTTGATGATGCATTTACAGCTGTTGAAAAAAATAAAGTCGAAGTACCAAAAGACGCGGGAAAAATTGGTTGGTAAATCAAAAACAACTACGAGTGCTTTTATTTCATCGTTATATTCATAACATCCCGATAGCGAAACATCAGCCACACCAATAGTCCTGCCATTAACAAACCGGTAACTGTATAGATTGGTGCAGGGGTAAATACTCCAAATAAAATTCCATAAACAGCTGCTCCCAAAGGACTTAAAAGAGCTCCTAATGTTGTTTGCAAAGTAAATACACGTCCCTGCATAGTAGTGGGAACCTCGGTTTGCAGCAGTGACAGAATCGGAGTCTGTTTAATAACAACCAGGATACCGGCAATAAAATTATAAAAAGCAAATAATCCAACATTAATCAAATGACTAGTGTGAAACCATTCCGGAATACCAAAAGGAATCAAAGTTAGACCTAAAATAACCGCAGCAATCATTGAAGCACGAGCTGGAAAACGAAATTGCGGCTGCACAGATAAAAAAAGTCCAACGAGCAACATGCCAACGCCAAAAGACATTTCAGTAAAACCAAATTGGCCATTGGTCATGTGCAAAAAAGTGACTTCAGTGAAAGCCATGCCGACATTAATACTGGCAATGAAGAAATTCGTAACAACATTGGATAAAGTTGCTAAACGCGGTAAATGTTCGAGACGAACATAGTTTAATCCGGCAGCGAAATCTTTCCAAATATGCTGATCGTGAATTATTTTGATAGTTGGTTCGTTATCTACAAATTTGAAATTCAAGCGGAGAAACAAGAGCATTGCCAAAAATTCGGTTACAAACTGAACTAAGGCAAACATCTCAAAGGGTAGTAAACTGAACAACACTGCTCCTAAGACTGGACTGAGAATGTTGGCAATCGATGCTCCAGTCTGATTCAAAGAATTGACTCGATGCAGGCTTTTAATTGGAATTAGATTACGCAAAGATGCATTAAGCGTGTTGCTGATAAATAAACCGGTTGCTCGTAAAATAATCACCAAAATTAAAATTTCCAATAAGAAAAATTTAACAGCAATAAAATAGAAAAATGAAAAAAGAAGCAAAGAGATTACGTTGATTATTTGGCTAAAACGAATTATTTTTGCGTGATCAAAACGGTCAATAATACTACCGGAAATCGGCAGCAGTGCGAGCATCACGATTGGGCCAATCATTAAAACCAGGGCGTACTGAGCCGAAGAGCCGGTCTTTTTTAATAAATAGAGCCCAACACCAAACTCGAATAAAGCAGAACCCAAAGTACTAATAAGACTGCCAGTAACAACATCAAAAATTTGCTGTTTCAAGCTGTTTTTCATTTTTTAATCATAGCAAAAAAAGAAGCCGCCAAAGCAAGCCTAGCTGCCAACGACAAAATTATCTCTATCACCGGTAGAAGAAAAATCGCTGAAGAAGAGATCAGCCGGATAAATGAATTGATAACTAAATCAAAAAATCCTATGATGATTTGTATTGACTCAATAGCAGCAATCGATTGTAATAATCGAAAGCGGCCAAATTTAAGAAGTGCTCCTCTTGAATAACTTCGACAGAGCAGCAGCTGTAATCAATGAATGGAGCAGAAATTATGATTGAAAATGGTCAGGCAATATCAGAACTAATGCGCAGCGCAATCAGCAATAAGGCTGTTTACGGTGTTTCATATTCATTGATAGCACCAGATCAAAATGAGTATCATTATCTTGGTTTTCAAGGAAAAAATAAAGATGCAATTGCTTTGAAAGCCAATATGCGTTACGACCTGGCTTCATTGACAAAAGTAGTCGGAACCACAACTAGAATCCTGCAGCTGCTTTCAGAAGGAAAACTAAATTTAGAAGATCCGGTTGGAAAATTCATAAATGATGTAAACAAACCCGAAATTACGATCAAACAGCTTTTACTGCACAGAAGTGGTTTGCGTGCCGACATCAAAAATGTTTGGAATTTCAGTAAAGAAGCTTTAATACAAGCAGTTAAAGATATGCCCCAACTTTGCCCGGCCGATACAAAAATAATTTATTCAGACCTGAATTTTATTTTATTAGGTTGGATTATTCAAAAAATCGATGGAGATTTATCAAAAAGTCTCCAAGAACATATTTTTTTACCTATTGGCATGACGGATACTTCCTATAATCCGAAAGCTGATCGAAATATCTTCGTTCCGACCGAAAAACAAGCCAAACGAGGTGGAATTATTCGAGGAGAGGTTCATGATGAAAAATCCCATTTGTTGGATGGCGTCAGTGGACACGCCGGATTGTTCTCGACACTGACCGACCTAACCCGTTTTGCACAAATGTATTTACACAAGGGCTATTATAACGGCCAACAAATCCTGCCAGAAACAGCCTTTTCAATATTAGATAATTCCGTTGCAAACGGACGAACGCTTGGCTGGCGTTGTTGGATGACCCCAGCTGGTAAAACATTGTGGCATACAGGTTTCACCGGAACTTCGATTGCTTTGAATTTGGTTAATCAAAGTGCCTTTGTCTGCTTAACAAATCGTGTTTACCCAACACGAGAGAACCGGCGCTGGCTTAGTTACAGGTTGATGGCAATTGCTTTGTTCTATGGACATCCGGAATCCATATAAAGTCAGATAATAAAAAAGCGGGTCTTAATGACCAGCTTTTTTATTAAACTTCATCTTCGTCCTCATCGGAATTCTTCAACTGTTGTTTGATATCTGTAACCCCATCTTGGCCCATTGAAAGCAACTGAGAAAAATTCAGTTTGCCTCCCAAAAGCTGTTGATTAGCAAATTCAATTATCATTGGAAGATTCATTCCTGTAAGTACATTGATTTGTGGATAAGCAGCCAATATCTTGGTCGTAACGTTAGCCGGAGTTCCTCCTAATAGATCAAGCGCGACAACAATTTGTTCATCAGCCGAGATCTTGCTTATTTCTGCTTCAATTTTTTGTTGCAGCTCATTTGGACTCATATCCGGAGTTAGACTTAAAGCCGTAACTCCTTTGATCTTGCCAACAATCATTTCAGCACTTTGCAAAATTGCTGACGATAAGGGTCCATGACTTACTAATATTAACTTCAATTTTAACTCCTTAATCCATTCTATTCGATCAAGCGGCTTTTCCTAAGATTCCAAGAGCTGAAAAAACAACCGCTACAATAATCACAATAAAAATTGCTTTAGTCGAAGTCATTCGTTTGCGTCCCAACAGCCAGTATATAATACCAACGGCCAATCCCGGAATAAGTTTTGGCATAATCATATCCAATTCATTCTGCAGATTGACTGTCATTTTACCAATGTGGGCAACAAAAGGAACATCAATATTTACGAGACTTGCAATCAAAGCGCCGACAACGTAAACACCAAGCAAAGTCGCTGCATTAGTTAAAGCGTTCATTTCACCCTGTAATTTGGTAACAAGATTAACACCACCCTTATAAGCAAATTCCAATTGAATCCAGCGAAAATACATAATTGCTATATTGACGGCCAACCATAGAAATACTCCGGAAGGATTACCCTGGACAGCCATGTTAGCCGCAATGGCACCAATAATAGCCGGAATCAAAGAAGCAAAGATTGTGTCTCCGATTGCTGCAACCGGGCCCATCAAACCATTTTTCAAGCCCGAGACAGTTTCCAATGAAGTGATTCCCCGTTTTTCTTCAAGAGCAATATCAAGACCTTGAATCGTGGTATTCAAATATGGATTTGTATTAAAAAACTGATTTTGCGTTCTCATTGCTTGTTTGAGTTCAGGCGTATGATCACCATAAATTTTTCTTAGTTGAGGCAGAACGATAAACAGATATCCTGAACCCTGCATTTTTTCATAATTCCAGCCCAACTGATTCAAAAAAAGATTACGTCGATTCATTTGCCGGAAATCTTTTTTTGTTAATTCGTATTTAGTCTTCGTCGCCATTGATTTCACCATCCTCATCGTTATTATTTTTCGGATCAATTTGTGCCGACTGTGAAGGCCGGTCCTGTTGTGAATCTTCAGAAGGCGGTAAGTTACCGACATCCCGTTTATAAGCGTTCAAAGCAAATGAAAAACCAATTAGAGAAATAGCAACCATCGGAAGGGCGCTGAAATTATTCGAAAAACTGCTCGAAACTTTCGCCATGGCAGTTCCTAATGTTTGAACATTTGTGAAGACTGTAGTTAAAAGAGCGGTTAAGGTAAATCCTAAAATCAAATAAGCAAAATGTTTTTTAACAGGAAGATAGCGAAGTAGGATCGAAAAGCCAACCGCTGGAAGCAAAGCACCAGCCGTTGCAAGTCCATTACTTAACCAAACCATTTGCGTATCAAGTACCTTCACAATTTCGGTAACAATGCCGCCACCGAACTGTAACGCGATAAAAACCGGAATTCCACGCGATAGTGCCCAGGGAATTGCACCGTATAAATAGTTTCGTTCAAAAGCGTGATAATTTTCTTCTTCAATCGTTCTATCTATACGATGTTGAAAATAAGTATTCGTAAGTCTGCCCAAAACATCCGTTTCGATCATCAAAGAAGCCACTGGAACACCAATTGCGGCAACGGCAGTTTGAGCATTCATTCCTGAACTAATGGAAAAAGCCGTCGCTAAAATTGTGCCTGAATTTGCATCTATTTTCGAAGCTCCGCCAAAAGTTCCAACGCCAAGGACTGTCAGTTGAAGGCTTCCTCCAATAATCAATCCCTTTGTCATATCCCCCATAACAACACCCGTTATCAAACCGGCCCAAACTGGCTGGGCCAACGAAGAAATAAAAGTCAGATCATCAATAATCTGATACATAGAATAAAAAGTTAATATAATCACTTGCCAAAGCAAGATATTCCCACTCATAATTTCATCCCCTCTTTTTTATCAAATTTAACCAAACTTCTTTAATAACTGCATCAAATCGGCTGCCGGATCGCTTGGTACCATCTGCACCGTCATTTTGATTCCTTTTTCATGTAAAACGTTAAATGCATCGATGTCGGCTTGAACGATATTAATCGATTTGGTCAACGGCTTAGTTCCACTGGCTTGAGACATATTGCCAACATTAATCTCATTAATCTCGACGCCGCCATCGATCATGTCCAGCAAAACTTTAGGCCTGCGAACTAAAATAAAAACCCTTTGACTGTCGTAACGGCCATTAACGATATGGTCGATCGCTCGATCTTCGCTTAAAATACTTAAATTCACCCCAGCAGGTCGAGCTAATTTGATAGCGGCCTTTTCAATATCCGAATTCGCCGTAGAATTATCAACAACCATGATTCTGCTAGGCTTGATAACGCCGGTCCACATATTAGCCACTTGCCCATGCAACAACCGACCATCAATTCTTACTGCTACAATTGACATTCTTCTCCCTTTCTTATCAATCAAATAAAATTACCCAACTAATTCTCTTATTAATACATGCATGAATTTTAGTCCTTCCTTTTTAGCATTTTCAATTTTTATGTTAGGTAAACTGCCATTGGTCTACAAAACGATTGACAGCCCAATAAAAAATATTCAAAACTCTTACTAAATTCAATAGGCAAAAAATAGAAATATAAACTGCCAGTAATTAGAGTTTGTACAATAAAAAGGACAGGCTAAAAACAAATCGTAAAATATTAAACGTTAGCCTTATCAACAAACAAAATAATATATATAACTTATTCGTTTAAACCCTAATAAATTAATATCATATTATATTAATTTATATTATTTTTAATTATATTTTTTGATTTATAATTTTTGACAAATTATCTTCTTATTTTGCTGAGAAACCCTTGATTTTCAAAATGACGATACTAAACTGAAATTGTAGACGGCGTAAACGTTTACATACATTTTTATATTTCTAATTTTTTGTTAATTCATAAAAAGAAGGCTAAATAATTATGCGAAATAATCATTGGTGGAATAATTCAGTTGTTTATCAGATCTATCCAAAAAGTTACCAAGATAGTAACAATGACGGGATTGGTGATATACAAGGTATTATCAATCATCTGAACTATATCGAAAAATTGGGTGTTGATATTATTTGGCTAAATCCAATTTACAAGTCGCCACAAGTTGATAACGGGTATGACATCAGCGACTATCAAGCTATTAATCCTGACTTTGGTAATATGAAAGACTTTGAAGAACTACTAAACAAAGCACATAGCCTAGGGTTAAAAATCGTGATGGATCTGGTTGTTAACCATACATCAAATGAACACAAATGGTTCCAAGAATCACAGAAAGGCAAAGATAATCCATATCGTGATTATTATATCTGGCGCGATGGTAAAAATGACAGCGCACCAAATAACTGGGGTTCTTATTTCTCCGGCCCAGCTTGGAAGTATGATAAACAATCCGGGCAGTACTATTTACATCTTTTTGCACCTCAACAGGCTGATTTGAATTGGGAAAACACAAAAGTTCGTCATTCGGTTTACAATATGATGAATTTTTGGGCCAATAAAGGAGTTGATGGTTTCAGAATGGACGTTATCAATCTGATATCAAAACCAGCTGGTTTACCTGATGGTAAGAAAAATGCAGATGAAAAATATGCCAATGTGCAGCCGATCGTGGCCAATGGTCCACGCGTTCATGAGTTCTTACAAGAAATGAATCGTAATGTGATGGCTAAACACAAAATGGTTACAGTAGGTGAGACACCAGGGGCTACCCCAACTGATGCTGAAAAATATGCCAACCTGAGCGGCGAAGAATTGAATATGGTCTTCCAATTCGAGCATATGAGTCTTGATGAAAACAATAATCCAGTACTTGGTAAATGGAGCGATAAAAAAGTTCCATTGAAGGAACTACGTGACAATCTAACGAAGTGGCAATTAAATCTCTATGGTAAGGCTTGGAACTCTCTTTATTGGAATAATCATGATCAGCCACGGATGGTTTCAAGATTTGGAAATGATACAACAGAAGATTACCGAATAAAATCAGCAAAAATGTTGGCTACAATGACCCACATGATGCAGGGAACTCCATACATCTATGAGGGCGAAGAAATCGGAATGACTAATATTTATTTCGATAAGTTAAGTGAATACAGCGATCTTGAATCGGTCAACGCCTATCATCAACTAGTTGATGATCAACACTTGCTGGATAGTAAAACAATGTTACATTACCTTGCGTTGCACTCTCGTGATAATGCCCGGACACCAATGCAATGGGAAAACAGCAAAAATGCTGGTTTTAGTAATCACGAACCATGGTTAAAGGTTAACTCCAATTACAGTAAAATCAACGTTCAAAATGCTTTAGCAGATCAGGATTCCATTTTCTACTACTATCAAAAGTTAATTCATTTGCGACACACTCTTGCAGTAATCACAGATGGTAAGTATGAACTTGTTTCCAGTAACGAAAACGATAATCAAATCTTTGCCTATACCAGAAAAGATGGCAAAACAACTCTATTGGTAATTTTAAATTACACAGATCAACAAGTGGAACGGCATTACAACGTTCCAACAAATGCGAAATTAATAATTAGTAATTATAAAGACGACAAGCATGATATTATTCGCGCATATGAAGCTAAAGTTTATAAATTTTAATAATGCTTTTCAGAGGGGAGGATTAACTAATGGATAAAAAAACTACAAAAAATACAAAACATGTCGATGTTGACACCGGCTTACCAGACTTACCAATAAAAACCATATTTGCCATTACCTTCGGTTTCTTAGGTGTTAATATGGCATTTTCACTACAAAGTTCACAAATGAGTAGGATTTTTCAAACTATAGGTGCTAACCCAGATAATTTGGGTTTCTTCTTCATCTTTCCACCATTAATGGGAATGATAGTTCAACCATTGATTGGTAAATACTCTGACCGAACTTGGAATAAATTTGGTCGAAGAATGCCATACCTATTATTTGCCGCGCCAGTTGCAGCATTGGTGCTGATTATGCTGCCCTTTACAGGATCAATGGGTTTTGGTTATGGTTCCCTAATAGCTATGATCTATGCTGCTTTTGCAGTATGCTTTATGGATTTGTTTTCAAATATTTGCATGCAACCATTCAAAATGATTGTTGGAGATATGGTTAATAATAAGCAAAAAAACTTTGCTTGGTCTTGGCAACAGGTTTTCTCTAATGCTGGTGGAATCTTAGCTACTTTATTACCATTTATTTTTACTTGGCTGGGCATGTCCAATATTGCAAAAAAAGGGGTTGTACCAAACACAGTTATATGGGCATACTTGGTTTCCGCTGCTATTTTACTAATTACCAGTTTCTGGACTGTTTTCAACGTTAAAGAATACGATCCTCTCCACTATGCTAAGTACCATGGCATCGACACAACTGCACCTAAGAAATCTGCTTCACTATGGAATCTGCTAAAGACGGCGCCAAAAGCATTTTGGACGATTAACTTAGTACAATTATTTAGTTGGTTCACCATTATGTATAGTTGGACTTACACTACAGGAACTATAGCAAAGAATGTTTGGCATACAACTAATGCTGCCTCAGCGGGTTACCAAGCGGCTGGCAATTGGTATGGTGTTTTAACTGCCGTTCTAAGTATTTCTGGCATCGTTTGGGGATTAATTTATGCCAAAGCTAATCAAAATTCCAGGAAAAAATGGTATTCGTTCGGACTTGCCGTTGGGGCAATTGGAATTGGTTCTGTTGCTTTCATTACCAACAAATGGTTAGATGTAGGAGCATTCATTCTGTTTGGAATTGGCTATTTTACTATTTGTGCTATTCCATTCACGCTACTAACTTCATCGTTAAACGGTAAAAACGAAGGTGCATATCTAGGATTGTTCAATATTGGGATATGTGTTCCACAAATTCTGGCTTCCGTTTTGAGTTTCGCTATTTTCCCATTGGTTGGCCATTCTCAACCAGCTATGATGTTAATTGCTGGAATCGTTCTGCTTATAGGAGCCTTTGCTGTTCGCACTATTAAAGAAGGAGTCATAGTTAAAAAAACTAGATAATATTTTTGATTTAAAAACATCAATCGTTTTTAACGGTTGATGTTTTTTTGTCCGATAATAAACTTATTTTCTAATAAAACTAAAAATATCCGTTAAATAATAATTATCAACGGACATACTTGCCAGATTGTTGATTATAATCAAATTCAATCTTGTCATTGCCAGTTTCAACAAAAATCTTTTCGTAAACCGATTCATAACCTTTATTAACAAGTTCAACGCTTGCCTTACCATTTTCAACGACTTTAATACAATAATTATTGTATTCTCCTCGTTGATATGCAAAGTCGAGACCATTATCTTGATAATGGTCATAGGAACCAAATTCTCCAAAAAGTCGAAAAGTAATCGTTTTGTCCGGCTCATCGCTGATATGTTGAACCTTTCTGCCCCATGGCAAAATAGTGTTTTTCTTAATAAATATCGGTAAATTATCAAGCTGTGATTCAACCATGATTGTATGGTTGCCAGCATATTCAACGTCATTATAGAAGCTGATCCAGTCACCAGCTGGTAAATAAACAAGACGTTTAGTTATACCTTGATTAAGAACCGGAGCTACCAAAACATCTGTACCAACCATATATTCATCGTTAATGTTTCGAACTTTTGGATCACGATCATAGTTCAGAACAAGCGGTCGCATAACCGGAAGGCAAGATTCAGTCTCATGTTTGAATTGATCGTATAGGTACGGAATAAAATGGTAACGCAGGTACAAAAACTTACGATAAATCGATAATGTTGGTTCGCCAAATGCCCACGGTTCTTGAAAACGAACTCCCATTTGAGCGTGATTACGGAATAACGGTACAAATAGAGATGCTTCGATCCACCTAATCATCAATTCAGCAGTAGCATTGGCTTGAAAACCACCGATATCAGTTCCAGCAAATGCAAAACCACTTAAACCAAGATTGTTTAGTTGAGGAATTGCCATTTGTAGATGAGACCACAAGCTTTGGTTATCACCGGTCCAAACCGTGGAATATTTCTGAGTACCAGCATAAGCCGCCCGAGTAATAACGTAAGGTCGCTGATGGGTATTTTCTTTCAATCCGTCATAAGCAGCCTTGGCCATATTATGGCCATAAACATTATGCATTTTTGCATGGGTACTATTTTTTTCTCCATCGCTGAAAATAATGTCATTTGGAAGCGGCCCATTAAAGGAGGCAGGTTCATTCATATCGTTCCATATGCCACATGTTCCCATATCAGTGAAGAACTTAACGTGCTTGCTCCACCATTTACGCACCTCTGGTTTGCCAAAATCTGGAAATACAGAATCTCCTGGCCATACCTGGTTAATATAGACAGTACCATTTGGCGACTTAACAAAATAATCCTTTTCGATCCCTTCTTTATAGATATTATATCGATCATCCTTTTTAACCCCAGCATCAAGAATTGGCATCAGCCGAATTCCACGCTTGCGCATTTTGGAAACAAATTCCCTTGGATGAGCGTATTTATCAGTATCCCAAGTGAAATCACGATACCCTCGCATATAATCAATGTCCAAGTGAATTACGTCAACTGGTAAATCATACTTTTCAAAACCATCAGCAATTTTTTCAACCCGTTGATCGCTGACGCTATAGCCCCACCGAGATTGCTGATATCCTAGTGTCCATTTTTGTGGCAACGGAACACAGCCTGTTAAATAAAAGTAATTAGCAACGACATCTTTCAATGTAGGCCCACCAAGAATATAGTAGTCAAGATTTCCGTCCACTGAAGAGTAAAAGTAATAATCGTTGCTTTCTTTACCCATATCAAAGTGACTTTTGTAAGTATTGTCAAAGAACAAACCGTAAGGATGGTTGTTTTTTATTCCATATACTACCGGAATAGACTTATAGAGATGGGTTATAGCTTCAGTATGAACTTGTGGAACATCACTATTCCAATTATCAAACTCATAACCACGTTTGTTCAGAAAACCAGTTTTATCCCCAAGCCCATAAAACTGTTCATCCTTAGCCATGGACTTCACAACCTCGTAATAATGCACGTTCTTATTATCAAGAGCATCAACATCGTGGCCCTCAGCTCCCACAGTTTTTCGATGTTCTTCATCCATGTCAGTTGGCAACGATTGTCGTTTGCCACGATAGTCAAGTATCAATGGCTCTCCATTTGTATCATAAACATCTAACTTTTGTTCGTCATATGCTTTAACAATTAGATCAGCAGTTCGCAATTCAACATAATTGTCATTGTTTTCGACAATATATTTAGTAGTTTTATTTTTGTTACTTTCCACCGCATAAGAATTAATTGATCGCCCACGATACTGAAATACTCGAATAATTTCTGAAGTAACAACATCCAGCTTTAATTTACCATTTTCATAATTCAAAGTTATTCGTTGATCATCGTCTTCATATCCAGTTAACTTATTACTCATCATTGATCTTCTTTCATGTAAGGAAACATAAATAAATAAATGATAAAAATGATATTGTTTCAGTAAACGTTATCATTTCACCTACATTTTTAATGTTAGCACTGGCGTAAGCGATTACAATGTCAAACAATACTTCAATAATCGTTCATTACTAAAGCATTCGTTCTTATATAAAACTAGAATCGTAATAAAATCTAACAGTTTTAAATTAAAAAATTAGACACCATTAAATCTCTCTTGATCAACAGAATATTATGAGTGGGTTCAATTTTATTTTTCTGATGCAATGGAAAGATACGTAAAATCGTATAATTTCATAGAGGACATAGTAATTGTTTTTAAAAAAACTGAAAAATGTGTCTGATTGGAATAATATGTTTATGTATCGTTTTTGGGATATTAAAATAAATTGAGTTAAATTCTGGGGATATAAAATTTATTTGGAAGCAATGATCTGTTTCATTCATATCATGGAAAGAAAAAATGAAAAAAATATCCGTTAAATCTAATCGAAGGCCAATTTTCTTTTGGATAATTGGCCTAATTTTATTAGGAATCATCGGCGTTTGCGCCTTAAAACTAAATGAATATTTCTCAGAGTCTGTAATAACCGCTAAATCGGTCAATTTAGACGCTTCTCCTTCGCCAAAAGCGAAAATTATCGAACGTTTGGACAGTGGCCAAAAAATAAAAGTATTAAAGAAAAATAAAAACACTGACTGGTGGCATGTTGAGAGCGGTTCACAAAAAGGTTGGGTTGCCTCTTGGCTGATCAAAAAAAAGAATTACAACTCTAAAAGTGCTGGTCGTTTAGCCGAAGCAACAATCGTTCTTGATCCTGGACACGGAGGAATTGATTCCGGAACCCAAGCAAGCAACGGCGCAATGGAAAAAACATATACTTTGAGAACGGCTTTAAAAGTTTATAAATTACTTAAAGCAAAAAATGTACATGTGATCATGACCAGACACACGAACAAAACCGTCGCACTGGCTTCACGACCGGCTTTGTCAAATCGAGTTAAAGCCAATATTTATATTAGTTTCCACTTTAATTCAGCTGGCGAACAAAACGCAGCCGAAGGTTACGAAGTGTTTAAGTATCATCACAATGCCGATTCATTCGCTTCCACGATAGATAAACAGTTCAATAACCTGCCCTTATATAATCGTGGTGTTGCCTTTGGAAATTTTGAAGTTCTAAGAGATAATAAAAGGCCGGCCATCCTTGTTGAAATGGGCTTTATGGATAGCGATTACGATTTTAGTTATATCCAAAAATCGTCTTATCAACAAAAAGTCGCAAATGATGTCACAAAAAGCTTGACCAGTTACTTTAACTAAAGACGGATTATATTCATCTATAAAATCCGCTAATCTAAAAAGAAAGTGTAAAAAAGTTGAAGGCATTTTACCTTTCCAACTTATTTTAAATACCGAATTTTGGACTTTGAATTTAAAAAAGAAATAATCGATTTTGGAAAAGACCTGCCCAACGCAAAAGTTTATTGGCGCAACGATTGGCAGCTTTTGTATTTTGATCTTGCTGGTCATTTTTTTGCTTTAATGAACCAAAAATATTTAACCTTCAAAAATCTACCCTCAACTAATATTGAATTGCGCGAGGTCTATCCTTTTATAATTCCCGGTTTCCACGTTAATAAAAAACATTGGAATTCAATTATCTTAGATGAAGCCCAGGGCAAAATTTCATTAATTGAATTACAAGGACTATTAAAGGGATCATATAAATGTGTCTATAATCAATTACCAAAAAAGACCAAATTACAATTTTTATCATCACTAAAAAAGAACCCAAATGAATAGGCTCTTTTTTTCTAATTGATCATTTTTCAGATGCAGAAACTTTTGGCAAAATTAAGTTCAAAACAATACCGATAACCGTTGCCATAGCAACCCCGGTAAATTCCAAATTTCCTAATTGCAAATCGAAATTTCCAATTCCAATAACTAAAATCGGAGCCGCAATCATTAGGTTGCGTTTTTTTGAATAATCAACTTTATTATCAACGATAATTTGTAAACCAGCTGCGGCGATTACGCCGTAAAGCATGAAACCAACACCGCCAATTACAGCACCGGGAATTGTTTGAATCAAAGCAGATAGTTTACCAACGAAGCTCAAGAGAACAGCGAGCACTGCTGCCCCACCAATTACCCAAACCGAATAAACTTTGCTCATCTGCATAACGCCAATATTTTCGCCGTAAGAGGTGACAGAAGGTCCACCGACAAAAGATGCAGCAATTGAAGCAGTTCCATCTCCGGCTAGAGTTTTATTAAGACCAGGATCTTTAAAGAAATTACGACCGGTAATTTTATTTAAAACCATAATATGTCCCAAATGTTCAGAAATTGTTACTAAAGCCAAAGGAGCCATATCCAGGATCGCCGAAGGATAAATCTTTTTACTTGCAAACAAAGAATTAAAGCTTGGTAAAGCAAACCAGTGAGCTTGAACAACTGATTGAAAATCAACCAGGCCGAAAATAATTGCAAAAACATATCCGGTAATAATTCCAAGCAAAACTGGAATCATACCAAGAAAGCCTTTAAAATACATATTGTAAAAAATCGTTGCTGCTAAAGTTAATAACGCAACAATAAAAATTTTAATTTCATATTTATTTGTAACAGAATTAATCGTTGCGTTAGTCGCTGCCGAACTAGCTAGTGAAAGGCCGATAACCATAACGATTGGGCCAACGACAGCCGGTGGAAAAATCTTGTCAATCCAAGCTGATCCTGCTTTAGCAACAATCAAAGCAACAATCAGATAAATAATTCCGACTGAAAAGACACCCTGAGCCACCGCCGGATACCCAAAAGATTTCATTAGGCTTGTCATTGGAATAACAAAAGCAAAACTAGAACCCATATAGGCCGGTATCTTACCGCGAGTAATCAGCATATGCAAAAGTGTGCCGATCCCAGAAGAGAAAATCGCAACACCGGGATTCAACCCAACTACCAGGGGCACCAAAACCGTAGCACCAAACATACTGAATAAATGCTGCAAACTTAAACCGAATAACATTGGAAACGGTGGACGTTCATATACATCATAAATCGCACCATTCGATCGTTTCTCTTCCATGATTTATCAATTCCTCCAAAAATTGTGCTAATTAAGAAAAAACGCAACCATTACCCATTGAATGGGCAACGATTGCGTTTAAAAAATATTGATAATTTGTTTTCTAAAATTTCGCACTGGGATTAATTAAAGCAGGCCAGTTAAAACTTGTCAAGCATTATTTATCACCAACTGTAAATCGTTCATTAATAAAGCGTGGTTCCTCAATCTCATTAAGAATTGCTGTAGCCATATTTCCAGAGGTTATATGAGACTTTCCATCCGCGGCATAAATTAAATTATTACGTCCGGTAACATATTCAGATTTTGGCCCATTTAAAAAATCCTGTTGTGGAGAAACAGCTGTCCAGTTAACACCCTCACTATCGTGCTGCAAAACATATAATTCATCAACACCATACCTTGGTTCACGAATCCACGCATCATTGTTAGGCAATTGGGAAAGTGCATCTAAAAGCATTTTTCCGTCCTGTCTTTCCAAGGAGCCGGCACCTAATAAGAATATAAATCGTGTTTTTAAGCCACGGGCAATTCTTAACAAATGTACCAAAGCATCGAAATTTTCAATCGGGTTCTGATGATTTGCAAAAGCATTTATAACAACGTCAAAATCGGCAAGGTTAACTGCCGCAATTTGGTAAATGCTCTTTTTAATAAAATTGCCCTCTCCCAAAAGTTTGATCGCTTTTTTGGGATTACGAACAATTCCCGTTACCTGATGTCCACGCATAACCGCTTCTTTATAAGTTGCGCGACCTGCCATTCCCGTTGGACCAACGATAGCAATCTTCATTTTATAAACCTTCGTTTTCCTGTTAATTAAGAACGCGAAATCAAATTAATTAAAACCAAACGAATAGTTTAGCCACTAACCCAGTCCTTATAGCAATCAAATAAAACTATTCTTAATGTTATTTTACTCTTCAAGACAGTTAAACGCTTGCTAAAGCGGCTTCCCGTGCTTCATCCCGCTTCATAACTGGTGCTAAATATTGTCCTGTATAAGATTTTTTTACATTGACAATATGTTCCGGCGTTCCGGTAGCAATAACCATTCCCCCAGCGTCACCGCCTTCGGGACCAAGATCAATAACCCAATCGGATGTTTTGATAACATCCAAATTATGTTCAATCACAAGTACCGTATTGCCGGCATCAACTAATCGATGCAGTACACTCAACAAACGCTTAATATCGTCGGTGTGAAGACCGGTCGTCGGTTCATCTAAAATATAAAAATTTTTCCCGGATTGAATACGATGCAATTCACTAGCTAATTTCATTCTTTGGGCTTCCCCACCAGAAAGGGTTGTCGCCGATTGCCCCAATTGGATATAGCCAAGACCAACATCCTGAATTGTTTTTAATTTACGAGCTATTTTAGGAATTGCCGAAAAGAATGGTAAAGCCTCATCGACAGTCATATCAAGTACTTGGGCAATATTTTTGCCCTTGTAAGTCACTTCGAGTGTTTCGGAATTATAACGAGTACCACCACACACCTCACAGGTAACGTAAACATCAGGAAGAAAATTCATCTCAATTTTGATAATGCCATCGCCCTGACAATTTTCGCAACGGCCACCTTTGACATTAAACGAAAAACGACCCTTGGCATATCCGCGCATCTTCGCTTCGTTAGTTTGGGCAAACAATCCCCTGATATCGTCAAAAACTCCGGTATAGGTAGCAGGATTTGAACGCGGGGTGCGGCCGATTGGCGATTGATCAATATCAATAACTTTTTCAATTTCCTCGTAACCGGTAATCGATTTATAAGTACCTGCTTTTTCAGAGTTACCGTTTAATTTTTGTTTTAGAGCTCGTTTTAATATCGAGTTGACCAATGTTGATTTTCCTGAACCGGAAACGCCAGTCACAGAGATGAATTTCCCAAGTGGAAATTTAACATTGATTTTTTTTAAATTATTTTCAGCAGCCCCAAAAATTTCAACAAATTTGCCATTGCCCTGGCGCCGTTCTTTTGGAACCGGAATAAACTTTTTCCCGGATAAATACTGACCAGTAATCGATTTCTTGGTCCGTTCAACTTGTTTTGGCGTTCCAGCTGCCATTACTTTGCCGCCTTGATCACCAGCACCCGGACCAATATCAATTAAATAGTCGGCCGCCCGCATTGTATCTTCATCATGTTCAACGACAACTAAAGTATTGCCTAAATCACGCATCTGCTTCAATGAATTTAATAAACGGTCGTTGTCACGCTGGTGAAGACCAATCGATGGTTCGTCAAGAACGTAAAGAACGCCGGATAAATTCGATCCAATTTGAGTTGCCAAACGAATTCTTTGACTTTCTCCGCCAGAAAGTGTTCCAGCCGAACGGCTTAAAGTGAGATAACCAAGGCCTACAGATACCAAAAAACCTAAACGATCGGAAATTTCCTTAACAATTGGTGCCGCAATTTCTTGATCATTTGGACCGAGTTTTAAAGCCTTAAAAAAAGACAATTCATCGGTCACGGCCATTTCAGCTACCTGACCAATATTTTTATGATAAATTTTAACGGATAAAGCCGCCGGATTAAGACGATAGCCGCCACAATCTGGGCATTTCATCTCATTCATGTATTGGCTCATAACTCCACGGGTAAATTCGGAGTTGGAGTCGGTATAACGACGTTTGACATTAGCTAAAACGCCTTCAAATTCAGTATCGGTATCGCGTACACCACCAAAATCATTTTCGTAATGGAAATGGAAAAACTTTTTCCCTGCTCCGTTAAGAACCAAATTACGCTGTTTTTTTGGAAGCTTGTGCCAAGGAGTATCCTGATCAATCCCATTTTGTTCAGCGAATTGAGAAAGCATTTCCGGATAGTAATTGGAAGAAATCGGGTTCCAGGGAGCAACCGCCCCTTGACGAATTGTAAGACTGTCATCAGGAATAATCAGATCTGTATCGACTTCACGCAAAACACCAAGGCCCTGGCAGGTTTCACAGGCACCCGTAGGCGCATTAAAAGAAAAAAGTCTTGGTTCCAATCGGCCAACACGAAAATCCTTCAGAGCCCCGGAATAATGATCGGAAAACTTTATCTTCGGACCATCGACTTGTTCGACGACAACCTGGCCATCGGCAATTCTTGTTGCTGCCTCCATGGCATCAAACAAGCGAGAACGAATACCGTCTTTTAAAATAATTCGATCAATCATAATCTCGATCGTATGCTTTGCTTCACGATCAAGTTTTAAATCATCGAGATTATCCAATTCAACAATTTTGCCGTCGATCCTTGCTCGAATGTAACCAAGTTTTTTTGCATTTTTCAGGGATTGTTCATGAGTCCCTGCAAGTTTTTCAATAATTGGAGCAAATATTTGCAGTCTTGACCCTTGGCCAAGTTTCAAAGTTCGTTCAACCATTTGATCAACTGTATAAAGAACAATCGTGCCATCTTTTGGGGCATCCGGTCTTCCAATTCGAGCAAATAACAAACGCAGATAATCATTAATTTCGGTAACAGTACCAACTGTCGACCGTGGATTATTGTTAGTCGTTTTTTGATCAATTGAAATCGCAGGCGAAAGACCTTCGATCGAGTCAACATCCGGTTTTTCCATCTGACCCAAAAACTGTCTGGCATAGGCCGATAGGCTCTGAACATAACGACGCTGACCTTCGGCATATAAAGTATCAAAAGCCAAACTCGACTTGCCTGATCCCGACAAGCCTGTCAAAACAGTCAAACTGTCTCTTGGAATATCAACATCGATATTTTTTAAGTTATGGGAACGAGCCCCACGAATGGAAATATATTTATTCGCCATAAGTTTCATTTTAAGGCATTTATTGACGAATAAAGCGAACAAATGTTCGCTTTATAAATTTAATAACTATTTGAATTAAAATTGCTTAAATTCAAACCCAGAAAATAAATCGAGCAATCCAATGCAACTAAAAAATCTTAAAACTAACAAAGAATAAATGCCCTCAACGTTAAAAATTACAATTTGATTTTTAAATAATTAGCGTTTTTTTAACTGAGTTTTCAGTTCGAGAATCGAATCGCGCAGTTGAGCCGCTTCTTCGAAATCCATCCGTTTGGCAGCACTTTTCATTTGTTCGGTCAGGCTCTCAATCATTTCTTTTTGATCATTTATCGGCATATCGGCAAAAGCAACTTTGGTTAAATCAAGTTTTGACTCGTCTGCCGATTGAACTTCATGCGAAATAGCAATCGAACCACGAATTTCCTTTTTAATAGTCGTTGGCGTTATATTATGCTCTTCATTATATTTAATTTGGATCCGGCGACGACGAGCTGTTTCATCAATTGCTTTTTGCATATTTTCCGTAATAACATCGGCATACATAATGACGTGCCCATTAGAATTACGAGCCGCACGGCCAATTGTTTGGATTAATGATCGCTCATTTCGCAAAAACCCATCTTTATCAGCATCCAAAATAGCAACCAAACTAACTTCAGGAACATCCAATCCTTCACGCAGCAAATTGATACCAACTAACGCGTCAAACTTGCCTAAACGCAAGTTTCTAATGATTTCACTCCTTTCAAGTGTTTTTATATCACTGTGTAGATACTGAACTTTGATTCCGCTTTCTTTTAGATAAGTCGTCAGATCCTCGGACATTCGTTTTGTCAAGGTCGTAACAAAAACACGTTCGTTTTTGGCGGAGCGGGCATTAATTTCACCGAGCAAATCGTCAATTTGTCCACGAATCGGTCGAACTTCAATTTCCGGATCAAGCAATCCGGTCGGTCTAATCACCTGTTCGGCAATATTGTCGGGAGTTACTCTGGATAATTCATAATCACCGGGCGTTGCCGACATGTAAACAACTTGGTTGACGTGCTCTTCGAATTCAGATAATTTTAACGGTCGATTATCTAAAGCAGACGGCAAACGAAAACCATAGTCAACCAAAGTTTTTTTGCGGGCTTGATCGCCATTATACATTCCACGAACCTGAGGCATCGTCACATGGCTTTCATCGACAACCAGCAAGAAATCTTTTGGAAAGAAATCAAGCAAAGTAAATGGGGGCTCTCCTTTTTTACGGCCGTCCATCCAACGAGAGTAATTCTCAATACCGTTGGTATAGCCCATCTCCAATAGCATCTCGATATCATATTCGGTTCGCTGCTTTAGGCGTTGTGCTTCCAATAGCTTTCCCTGCTGTTCAAATTTTTTAACACACTCTTCCATTTCCCGGCGAATACCGTCAGTTGCGCTTTTAAGAATATTATCATTGGTCATAAAATGCTTGGCTGGGAAAATTGAAATAAAATCATCATCCAGTAAAATTTCGCCAGTCAGAGGATTAATTTCCCGGATGCGATCAATTTCATCACCGAAAAACTCTACACGAATCGCCTTCTCATCTTCGGATGCCGGGAAGATTTCCACAACATCCCCACGAACTCTAAAAGTTCCTCGGGCAAAATCGATATCGTTACGTACATATTGAATATCAATTAGATGACGCATTAAATTATTACGGCCGTATTCATCACCAATCCGTAAGCTGATAACGTGATCCTTATATTGGTGCGGATCACCCAAGCCAAAGATCGAAGATACTGAAGCAACAACAATTGTGTCGTTTCGCGAAAGCAAACTGCTGGTAGCACTATTTCGCAGTTTATCAATCTCATCATTAATACTGGCATCTTTTTCAATATAAGTATCAGATGACGGCACATAAGCTTCTGGCTGATAATAGTCATAATAGGAAACAAAATATTCAACGGCATTTTCCGGAAAAAACTCTTTCATCTCACCATAAAGTTGACCCGCCAGAGTCTTATTGTGTGAAAGAATTAGGGTTGGCTTATTAACAGTTGCAATAACATTGGAAATCGTAAAAGTTTTTCCGGTACCGGTAGCCCCAAGCAGAATTTGTTCTTTTGTACCCTTGTCAAGACCTTCAATCAGTTGATTAATAGCAGTTGGCTGATCACCGGTTGGTTGATAGTTACTGTGTAATTTAAATTTTCCAGGTAAACGCGTTTCTAATTCCATACTCTCATTATCTCATTTTCAGTTATTTGGTCTAAACAAAAATAACCTCGCCGCAATAATAAAAAAATCGCCTTCATCAAAAGGCGATTTTGAAAATAATTAAACTAATAAATTATTGATTAATATATTCTTTTGTCGAAGCAATAATATCCTGAAGACCTTTTTTAGCATCGGCAAAGAACATTTTTGTATTGTCCAACGAGAATAACGGATTTTGAACACCGGCATAACCGGTACTCATCGAACGTTTGATAACAACAACCGATTTCGACTTATCAACATCCAAGATCGGCATTCCGGAAATTGGATTTCCAGACTCGCGAGCCAATGGATTAGTAACATCGTTTGCACCGATTACCAAAGAAACATCCGTATTGGCAAACATCGAATTCGCGTCATCAAGTTGCTTCAATTGGTCATAAGGAACATTGACATCAGCCAATAAAACATTCATATGACCCGGCATACGACCAGCAACCGGATGAATCGCATAATCAACGTTAATGCCATTATCGGTCAGAAGTTTTGCCAATTCAGCTACTTCGTGTTGTGCCTGAGCGGCAGCAAGTCCATAACCAGGAACGATCATCACATTATGAGCGTAGGCTAACTGAAGACCAATGTCATCAGCAGAAGTTTCTGTAACTTTAACCGGTACTCCATCCGAGGCCGAAGTCGATTCCGAATCGCTGGTTCCAAAACCGCCAGCCAGAATATTCGCTACCGAACGATTCATAGCATCAGCCATTTGCAAGGTTAAAATGGTACCAGCAGCACCGACCAAAGCACCAGCAATAATCAAAACCTGATTATCAATTACAAAACCGGCAAAAGCTACTGCTAAACCGGTAAAAGCATTCAGCAAAGAAACAACCACCGGCATGTCGGCACCACCAATCGGCAGAGTCATCAACAGACCGAAAATCAAGCTGGCAACTAAAGCCAGCAACAAGAACCAAGGATTCTCCGTACCGGAAATCATTAGAAAAGCAGCAATCACGATTGCAATTACAACCAAAATATTGATCACTTTTGCACCAGGAAAATTAATTGGTTTCCCGGAAACTTTTCCGGAAAGCTTGCCAGTTGCAATCAAAGAACCAGAGAAAGTAATTCCCCCAATGATTACATCCAAGACAACCGGGATCGACAAAATTAGACTTAAATGGCCCGATGCAGTCACATAATCAAAAATACCAATAACCGCAGCAGCTCCGCCACCAACAGCGTTGAACAAAGAAACAAGTTGCGGCACATCAGTCATTGGAACTTTTCTAGCACGTACAATCCCGTAGCTTATTCCAAGTAGTAAACCAACTACCAGAACAATCCAGGCGGTTGGCTGAACTTTTCCGGAACTGATTAATTGAATCAAAATCATGATAACGGCCAAAATCATTCCAACGAACGATAAGCGATTACCATTTTTAGCAGTCTTTGGACTACGCATTAAGTGAACACCGATCACATAACAAAATGCCGAAACAAGGTAAACCAAAGAGGCGATCGTTTCTAAAGTACTCATTTATCAGCCTCCTTTTTCTCAGCAGGTTTACGATCAAACATGCCCAGCATCCGATCTGTAACTGTATAACCTCCAGAGACGTTGATCGCAGCAAACAAAGCAGCAAAGAAGACCAAGACATAAAGAAACCAATTGTTGGCTTCGGCGGCAATCGCAAAAGCACCCACGACAACAACGCCATGGATTGCATTCGCTCCCGACATCATGGGTGTTTGTAAGGTAGAAGGGATCTTTGACATAACTTCAAAGCCAACCAGTAAACTCAAAACAAAGATTGCCAGGTTTGCATATAATTCTTCACTCATTATTCAGCCTCCTTTTTATCTTCAGTTTTTTTCTGAGTAGCGCGCTTTTCCAACCCAAAACGGCCACGCAAGAAATTAGAGGAAATCTCCCCTTTGTAAGTTGCAACAAGATCAGTCAAAACGTCATCGTCCAAGTCAAGCGAAACCTTACCTTCTTTGATAATGTAATTGATTGTATTTTGAACATTTTTCGCATACATATCAGAAGAAGATCTTGGTAAACGGCTTGCTAAATCACCGGCGCCAACAATCAAAGCACCGGTCTTAGTCACGATTGTTTCACCGGGTTTGGAACCATCAACATTACCGCCAAGATCAGACGAACCGAGGTCAATAAAGACTGTTCCAGCCTTAGCATTGTCAACAGCTTTTTTAGAAACTACTACCGGAGGTTTTCCTCCAGGCACCTGAGCTGTTGTAATAATGACATTGCTTTCAGCAATAAAACCTTCTAATTCTCCCTGTTGATCCTTCTTTTCATCGGCTGTTAAAGCCCGCGCATAACCATTTTCATCTTTAACCTGAACTCCGGAAATTAAAGCCGTTGCCCCCAAGGACTCAACTTGTCCCCGAGCGTCTTCACGAATATCGTAACCAGAAACCACCGCACCTAAACGATGGGCGGTTCCGATTGCTTGCAAACCAGCAACAGCCGCACCGATTACAAGAACTTTAGCCGGGCGGGCCGTACCTGCAGCTGTCATCATCATTGGAAAATATTGTGGGTAGGTATCAGCAGCTAATAAAGCGGCTTTGTATCCAGCAATTGATTTCTGCGATGAATTTGCATCCAAATTTTGAGCACGAGAAACTGTTCGCGGAAGCAGTTCGAAAGCCAAAGAAGTAACCCCGGCTTTGGCCAACCCCTCGACAGCTTTTTTATCCCCCAAAGGATTCAGCATCCCAATAATTGTCTGGCCCTTGGTCAGTTTGTTCAAAGTTGCTGTTGTTGGCTCGTTAACGACTGTCACAATATCTGCTTTTAAAGCATCTGTTCTAGTCGCCAGCTTAGCACCGGCGGCTTTATAAACATCGTCAGAATAAAAAGCCTTTTCCCCAGCCCCTTTTTCAATAACAACATCAAAATTACTCTTGATAAGCTTGGCGACAACATCGGGGGTCAATGCGACACGATTTTCGCCAGCAGCTTCTTTTAGAGCGGAAACTACAATTGCCATAAAACTCCTTTCACATTAAACTTTTCGTCGCAATTTCTTGCAAACGTTTTCACGACTACTTATTTTATAACATTGAAGGCAATAAAAAAGCTTTTTTACTATTTGAATAAAAAATATATTTTATTGATAAGACTCAAATATTTTATCTGTCTTTTTAAAAAAATATCATAATCTTTTCACTTATTCTTAATTGGGCCAAAAGCAACACTTGACACAACATTAATCACAAGGAAATAACAGCTATTTTTTCAAATCCTGGAGCAGTGAATGCTGTCGTTAAATAAAAAAACAGCTTCGAACTGTTTTTAAGAATTTCTTGATTTTAATTAATCGATCATTTTTGCGCCGAGAACATTTTTAAAATTATTTAAAACCCAATCCTGCCCGGATTGAGTTAAGGTTGCAACAGTTTTTTTGTGGATAACAATTCTATAATTTAAATCATAGGCATCAACTGCAGTATGCAAAACACAAATATCAGTGCAAACGCCGGCTAAATACAAACTATCAATACTGCGTTCGCGTAAACGTATGTCGAGATCGGTGCCGGCAAAGGCACTGTAGCGTGTTTTATCGTACATATAAACTTTATGATCATTTTTATTTTCTTGATACCAAGACGCTACTTTACCGTAAAACTGCCTCCCCCCAACTGTCTTTTAAATTATGCGCTGGAAATAGTTTTGTCTCCCGATGATAAGGATCATTCCCCTCGTGCAGATCTGTTGGCAAAATGACCCATCCGCCACTTTCATGAATTTTGTCAGCTAAAGATACGATTGGATTGGCTAATAACTGTACGGTTTTACCACAAGTCAATGCTCCCTTATCGGCCACGAAATCATTTGTGTAATCAATAATTAATAATGCTTCATTTTTTGCCATTGATTCTCCTTGGTACTTATAGACAAGTTCTTATTAATTAGGGCTATTATAAAATGAAACTTATAGGCAGATAAGCTTCCTCGTCCTCTGGTTCCAACATCCTGTAATTCAATCCAGATAAAAAAAGTCTCAATTGTTTGGGACTTTTTAACTATCAACTATCTATTCTTATTTCTTTAAAAGTTTCTCGACCTCGGTCTGAAGATAGTTCAACTGTTTATTAGCTGAACTCATATTTTCGCCCTTTGCTCCAATATATACTTTTAATTTCGGTTCAGTACCTGATGGTCGAAGAGCGACCCAGGAACCATCTTCAAGCCAATATTTAATTACGTTAGCTTTAGGAAGAGAAATATTTTTAGTTGCTCCGGTATTCAAATCTTTTGCAATTCGCAAATCATTATCTTCGACAAGATTAATCTTCAATTTGCCAATTTCTTTTGGTCCCCGGTTCCTGAACTTAGTCATGACAGCGGTCATTTCTTCTTGGCCTTTTTCACCAGGAAATTCAGTCGCTTTGGTTTCTTCAGCAAAGGCACCAAACTTAGCATGAATCTCGTCCAAGCCATCGCCAATTGTCATATCACGATCTTTATAATAAGCAGCTAATTCAGACATCAGCGTGATCGCTTGAATGGCATCTTTATCATGAACAAACGGTTTAATCAAAAAGCCATAAGATTCTTCAAAACCAAATTCGAAGCTATAATTCTGTTTCTTGTCAAATTCAACAATTTTATCGGCAATGTATTTGAAACCGGTTAAAACCGTAAACTGTTTGACCTTAAATGACTTAGCAATTAATTCCGGCAAATTCGAAGAAACAATCGAAGTAACAATCGCACCGTTTTTCGGCAAAGTTCCAGCTTTTTGCTGCGCCGTTAAAATGTAATTAACCATCAGAGCGGCGATTTGATTTCCGGTTAAGTAATTGTATGAACCATCTTTTGTTCGATAGCCGACTCCCATTCGATCAGAATCGGGATCCACTGCTAATTCAACATCTGCTCCATAACTCTCAGAAATTTTGAAGACTTCATGGAATTCCGGATTTGGATACTTTACCGTTGGAAAAGTTCCATCCGGTTGAAATTGTTCTTTAACAATCAATATTTTGTTAAAGCCGGCCTCTTTGAGTGCTTTTGCCCCTAGGTCACCACCAGCGCCATGCAGCGGCGTAAAACTAATCGTTAGTTTATCTCCCCATTTTTTAATCAAATCACGATTGATTGGAATCGTTTTAACCTGATTTAGATATTCTTTATCAATCTCCGAGCCAATCTTTTTAATGCCACTGGCTACTTTTTTGATATGAAAGATATCTGCAACTCCCTGACGTTCTCTAACAATTTCATCAGCAGGTTTCGGAGGCAGCTGACCGCCATCTTCTCCATATAACTTATAACCGTTATATTCCTTACTGTTGTGACTGGCTGTAATCATGATTCCAGCATAAGTATGTAGATACATCACGGCAAAACTTAATTCCGGTGTCGGATGCGGTCCTTTAAACAGATAAACCGTAATCCCATGGGCTCTTAAAACTTCGGCAGATATCTTTTTAAATAATTCCGAATTGATTCTCGAATCACCGGAAATGACTACACCATGCTGTTTTGCACTTTCTCCTTGTTTTTCCATATGCCGGGCCAAGGCTTCGGTTGTTTGAGCAACCGTATAAATATTCATTCGATTGGTACCGACGCCTAACAAACCACGCATTCCAGCCGTACCAAAATTTAGGTCCTGATAAAAAGCGTCTTCCAATTGAGATTGATTGGAATTTGCAAATTCCAACCGCAAATCCTCCGGAAGATCGGCGACTTCCCAGTCTTTTATTTTTTCTTGGATTGTTTTTTCTTTCACCATATCATCATTGTAAATTTTTCTTGGTTAAAATGGTTGTATGAGTATAAAATTAGTAGCAATTGATGTTGACGCAACCTTATTGAACAGCAGAAACGAATTAACCAAGCACACAATCGACACATTAAAAGAAGCGATTGCCAAAGGAACAAAAATCGTGATTACCTCCGGACGTCCTTTGCCGGGAACCGAACCTTACTATGCCAAACTTGGTATAGACAACAAAGACGATCAGTACGCAATTAATTACAACGGTGCCACAATCCGAACAACCTCTGGAAAAATGATTTCCGAAACAACACTGACAATTCAAGATTATAAAAATGTTTATAGTCTCGCCAATAAAATCGGCGTGAAAATCCAAGCGGAAACAGCTGATTGCATTTATACACCCTATTTGTCAGCTCCAAAATATACAAAACATGAACAAAAATTAACCAATGCGAAAATTCGCCATGTTAGAATGCAGGATTTAAGGAAAACAGATGTAATTGCAAAAATTATGTTTGTCGATGAACCAGAGATTATCAATAGAGTAAAAAAGGAGCTTCCTGAATGGGTTTACAATCGCTTTAACGTTGTACCCAGTTCACCGGTTTATATTGAATTCATTGATAAAAAAGTTTCAAAGGGAAATGCAGTTCAGACGCTCGCCGAGAAGTTGGGAATCGATATTTCTCAAGTAATGGCAGTTGGTGATCAAGGAAACGATTTGTCGATGATTAAGGCAGCTGGAATTGGTGTAGCCATGGGTAATGGCATTGATGATCTCAAATCTATCGCCCAGTTTGTTACGAAAAGCAATGACAAAGACGGCGTTGCTTATGCGGTTGAAAAATTTGTTTTAGATAAATAAAAACTCGAATTAATTTTCGGGTTTTTATTTATCTAAATTTTCGTTTTTAATGTGTCCTCGAGAAACAATTAGGATTGTGACTGGAATCGTTAATAAAACTCCAATCATTGCGATCAGAAGATCGAGAATTGCTGCAACTACCAATTTGTCATTAATTAATTGGGCAAAAGTATAATTCAAGCGCATATAAAACATAGTCAACGTCAAATTATCACCAAGAACACCGAAAAAGAGTGTATTTAAGGCTGTTCCAATAATCTGTGACCCAATAATTATTCCCTGCTTGTAAAGATTGGCGGTCGTAATCTCCGGAGTGCTTTCAATTAGTTCGTTTAAATCGGCCGAAATCGCCATACTGGCTTCGGCAATCGCGCCAAGACTGGCAATTATAGTCACAATAAAGGCAATATTACTGAAATTAAGTCCAATTGAAAGCAAAAGACCTTCCAATTCTTCCGAAGATTCAGTTGCAAAACCCTCGATATTGGCAATGTAATTAATCGGAATAATCAAAAGCACAATGATTGCCAGAACAATTAGGCTTGAAGTAAAAGCATAATTAGTGACTTTTTGATTGTCGGCTGAAAGATATATCGAAACAGCCAAAATTCCAAAACTAATTAAAATTGTGACCAAGTAAACATTGAATTGCCAATTAATGAGGATTATCAGCAGAAAAATCGCGCATAAATTAATGACAAGCCCAAAGAAAGCTTTTAGGCCCTGTTTCCCGGCAACTAAAATCAGTAGAGAAAATAAAATTAAAATCAACCAGAGAAAAGTACTCATGCCTTAACCTTCTTTCTCCTTGTCAGCATACTTGCCGCCAGCCAAGAAGTAATCGGAACAGTCAAAACAATCGCAATCGCGGAAATAATCGTCGATAGCAAGCCAAGCAGCATAGTCATGTCAATCGTATAAGACCAAGTATTTCCGTTTCTCAGATATAAGAAAACCATTGGCAAAGTATTGGCAATAAATACCATAAAAAGCACATTAGTTAACGAACCAACGATATCACGACCGACATTCATGCCGGATACAAAATACTCTTTAAAGGTTCGCTCGGCTCGCTCGCGCTGCATCCCCAACAACATAGCACTAATGTCCGAAGCTTCATCCATCGCCGCACCAAGAACACCAATTAGAAGTTCGGAGTAAAAAAGCGGAATCGGAAATTGAGTAATGAAGTCCATGTATTCAAAATGAACTCCACTAGCACCATTGAGATTTATCGTTAAAGCACCAATGGAAACCCCGGCAGCAGTCGATAAAAGAGTCGATAGGAAAACAATCAAGAATTGTTTTGTCCTTCCAAGAACCATAAAAGAAGTAATAAATGCAAAAATAACCGTCAATACGCCAAAGACCAAGACCGGCGGCACCGATACAAAATTAATATCAAACGAAATTGCCAGTAAAAAGAAAACAAAATTAAATCCAAGACTAATAATAATTTGAAAGCTTAGTTTATTTGCAAAAAAGATTATAAGGGACACCATCAAAGCCAAAGTGAAAACCAAAATTGCATCACGTTTTTGGCCAATGATGCTCCACCATTTTTTATGGCTTAACAAAATTTGCTGACCAACACGATACTTTTGAGTAATTACCTGAGATTTAAAATATTCATTATCGATTTTTATTTTCTGCCCTCTACGTTTAGTATTTAAAAATTTCAAGGTCAGTTTCTGAGTTATATCATGATCGACGTTCCCGTAGTAATCTTTTGTTGCTTGAGAAGATACCTGTTTGACATTGGTAATCTCGGCAATCGGTGTTTTATATATAGGATAATCAAAATGTGCCGCGACTGTTAAAGCAATTATAATAACAGCTAGAAACAACCATTTAAATTTTTTCCATAAATGAGCAATCACTATATGTGCATTCTAACTCAAATAAAAAGGCAAATTTCATTTTTTTATTCAGCCTCGGGAAGCTTCAAATCGATCGGCTGAATAAAATGGAGTTTTTTTACAAAAAGAAAATGCGTTAAATATGCTAAAGCAAGCGGGATTACAATAAATTCAAGCAGCAATAGCAAAACATTGTTTGTGCCGGTCGAAAAAGCAGCAAGGGGACCGATTAGACCAGAAATACCAAAACCGGCCGAATCCGGCGTTCCACCGACATTCAAAAGCGCTCCTTCAAGACCGGCAAAAGCAGAAACTACTCCAATCGGAATAAACAACTTGGGGGTTTTAAGCATATTTGCCATTTGAATCTTCGGTGTGCCAATAAAATGACTTAAAGTTCCTCCAAAACTGTTAACCGAAGCTCCCATGATTGCCAGGGTAAAACTTGCAGTTGTAATTCCTAAATTGGCGGCTCCGGATCCAATTCCACTCAAGCCGATCGCAATTGCAATTCCAGCCGAAGAAATTGGTGAAAGAATCAAAACAGCAAAGATAATTCCCATTAAAGGACCCATAATCAAAGGCTGCAGATCGGTCAAATCATTAATAGCATCACCAATAGTTGTAGTAATTGAATGAACGTAAGGGAAAAGCAGGCGCCCAAGGCTACCGGCAATTCCAAGAACGAGAATCGGTGACAAAATAACCTTCAGCTGGCCCAACCTGTTTTGAATTAATTTAATTAGCAAAACAGAAATTACAAGCGTAATACCGATATTGATAATATCACCCGGGCCATTAATTAAAAATCCTCCCTTCGAACTGACAATGGCACTTCCAGAACCCATAAAAGCGGCCAAAGCCATCGAGCCGGTATCGATCATTGTAAACTCAAAAGCACGGCCAACAGCCATAGCGGCAATTACGGCCAACAGGCACTGGGACAAACTCGTCATCTGTCCCACAGCTATTGAAGCCGGATTGCTGCCAAAAACCTTCATCAGAGAACCCAAGACAGCTCCCGGAACCAAAGCAATGATTACGCCAATACTCAAGCCATTTAATATTTTTAAAGCAAAATTCTTTTTTTCTTTTTTCATTTACTCCCCCTCGTTAAAGCAAACTCTCAGACTTTTAATGTAATTATTTTGTGGCCGATTTTGCATATATTTTTGCCTGCTTATGATCCGAAAAGAATTCTGCTAAACGGCTAACGGCAATTTTAATTTGCTCAAGTGAAGTGGCATAGGAAAGTCGAAGATAACCAGCTTGGCCAAAAGCAACCCCGGGCGTCAAACCGACTCTTGCCTCTTTGGCAATTTGTCTTGCCAATTTGAAACCGTCTTGTTCAAGATAATCGGGAATCTTAAAAAAGAAATAAAAGGCACCGTCGGGATAGGCAAAAGAAAGACCGAGTTTTGTAAAAGCATCAATTAAATAGTCACGGCGTTTTTTATATTCAACCCGCATACTGGATGCATCATTTTCACCAGCAGAGAAAGCCTCCGTTGCGGCCGCCATAACAACATTTGGGAGCGCGGTTGTTATTAATTGGTGAATTACGGCAATTTGAGAAATTATCGCTTGTGGCCCAGCAATGATTCCAAGACGATAACCGGTCATCGCGTGCGACTTAGAAACACCGTTAAAAAGAATCGTCTGTTGTGGCAAAGCCGCTGCAAAAGAACTATGTGGACGATCATAAGTTAATTCGGAATAAATTTCATCGGAAATAACAAAAATATTATGGTTCTTCAATACATCGGCCAGTGCTTGAATCTGTTTTTCGCTATAAGCGACTCCGGTCGGATTACCCGGAGTTGTTAGGACAATCGCCTTAGCTTGGGGATGATCCAACAAGACCTGTTTTAATTTTTCGGCCGTTAAAATGAATCCGTTTTCCTCGGTCGAAACAGGAATTATTTTGGCACCAAAGGCCGAGGCTGCTGCTGCATATACCGGGAAAGTCGGTTCCGGAATAATCAATTCATCACCCGGATTAAGAATTGTTTTCATCGTATCGCAAATTCCTTCAGTAACGCCAAGTGTTGCAATAATTTCCGTTTCCGGATCATAATTCAGACGATAATGATTTTTTAAAAAATTAGCAGCACTTTTCAGCAACTCTGGCGTTCCGCTGGACGGTCCATAGTGTGAATCATTTGCTTTAATATCAGCAATAGCGGCTTTTTTAATATGCTCAGGTGTATTGAAGTCCGGTTCGCCGATAGTTAGCAGGACGATGTTGTCAATTTTCTTAAATTCTTTGCTCAAAGAAAGAATTTGGCTCGGTTTGGCTCCCTGAACAAATAAATTGGTCTGCTTATCTAAATTTTTTTTAACTTCTGGCATGTTCTCTATTTCTCTCCTTACTTTCAAAACAAAAAGGCACTCTTGAGTTTTATCCCAAGAATGCCTTTAAAACTATCTAGCGGTCTCGGGATAAACCCGCGACCAAAACTGGCTACGCGGGAAAACGCGTAAACCAGTAATAGTTTTTATTGCTTTGTGTCTGTATTTTTGTCATCGAAATTAAGGCTAAGATTAACGGAAAAGTAATCGTTTGTCAACATCTTTTTGGTTTTTTCCAAAAAAGTTTTTTATTTCACTATCTTCGGACAAAAAGAACCTTTTTTACTTTTTCTCTTCAAAAAGATATTTGTCACGAAGTCCATTAATATCTTTATCTTCCAAATGTATATATTCATGCAAATAAGTAATTGGATCACCGGATAATGACTTTACAGTATCAATTGCTCTTTGCAAATAATCAATATTAACAGTCCACAATGAACGAATATTAGCTATTTCCTCAGCAATGGCGCCTTTTTTCTTCATATAATCTATTTTGTCGCCGACAATTTTGGTCGACAAGCGATCGGTAATCAAATAATCGTGCTTAATCTGGTCTTCGCTAATTCCGAGCGCTTCCATAAACAGCATCGAAGCGACTCCTGTTCGATCTTTACCGGCCGTACAATGAAAAGCCAGAGTCTGCTTTTCTTCCAACAACAAAGCAAAAAATTTGCGATAAGCAGAATTGGAAAATTCATCAGAGACTAAATGCTCATAATTGTTAATCATGCTCAGATAACCAGAATTTTTTTTCGTGTACTCCCTGCTTAACCGAGCATAATCAGCGGTCGATTCGGTCCTATCCAAATCCATTGCCGGAATATTAATATCAACTACCTCTTTTGGAACCCGGTCAGGTTCCTTTTTAACCTCAATCGGTGTCCGAAAATCAACAATTGTATCGACTTTTCGTTCTTGCAAATAAACTAAATCTGCTTGTGAAAGATAGGCCATATTGGCCGTGCGAAAAAGTTTTCCCCACTTTATTTTTCGTCCATCAGCCGAAGTGTAACCGCCGATATCTCTGAAATTATAACCACCGATAACCGGTAAAACGCGTCTTTTATCCATAAATTAATCTTAACTATTTTTGCTACAAAAAAACCAGGTAAAAAACCTGGCCATTTAATCATTTTAAATATGAATCGGCAGACCATCTGCTAATTCCGATGCATCCATAATTGCTTCACCAAGTGTCGGATGAGGATGGATCGTCAAACTAATGTCTTCGGTTGTTAAACCATTTTCGATTGCTAATGATAACTCGGAAATCAAATCAGAAGCGCCAGGGCCAACAATTTGAGACCCGATCAGAGCCTTAGTTTTATTATCGGAAATCAAACGAATAAAGCCTTTGCCTTCATTGATCGATAAGGCCCGACCATTGGCTGCAAATGGAAACTTATAAGCTTTCGCATCGAGTTTCTTTTCTTTAACGCTCTCCGGGGTTTCGCCAGTCGTTGCCAATTCGTAATTTGTATAAGCGACAGCCGGCAGCGAATAATGAAGATCATGAGCATTTTGATCGCCAGAAATCGCTGCTGCAGCAATTTTCCCTTGGAAACTGGCTTTGTGAGCCAGAGCCGGACCGGCCGTGATATCACCAATTGCGTAAATATGGGAAACATTCGTTTTCATCGTGTCATCGATTTCAACCAATCCATGATCGCTTAATTTCACATTTGTGTTGTTTAAGCCAATATTATCGGTATTTGGCCGCCGACCAACGGAAACCAAAAGATAATCGCTGCTTACCGTTTGCTCTTTGCCGTCAACTTCGAATGTAACCGTAACATCTTTTTCAGTCTGAGTTGCTGATTTTGCCTTAGCACTAGTAAAAATTTCACCGCCTTGAGATTTGAAATCATCTAAAACGGGCTGAATCATTTCTTTATCAAAGCCCGTCAGAACATGGTCCAATCCCTCGATAACAGTAACCTTGCTGCCAAGATTCTGATAAACACTGCCAAGTTCAAAACCAATCACGCCACCACCGATTACAGTTAAGTGTTTGGGAACTTCCGGCAATGACAAAGCACCAGTCGAATCAACGATTCGCTTGCCAAAAGCAAAACCCGGAATTTCAATCGGTCGGGAACCGGTTGCTAAAATACAATTATTAAACTGAAAAAGTTCATGGTCGTCGCCTTTTAAAACATTAATTTGTTTATTATCAACAAAAGAAGCAACCCCATGGATAATATCGACATGATGCTTTTTCAAGAGCATCTCTACTCCACCGGTTAATTGGTTAACAACTTTCTTCTGCTTCCATTCTTGGGTTGTTTTCCAATCTAGTTCGGTTCCGCTGCTTTTCAAACCAAAGGGTTGTTCAAAAACGGCATCGCGATAATGATGGCCAACATTAATCAAAGCTTTGGAGGGAATGCAGCCAATGTTTAAGCAAACACCGCCAATAAAAGTACTTTCGATAATTGTAACTTTTTGGCCTAATTCTGCCGCTCTAATAGCAGCAACGTAACCTCCGGGACCTGATCCGATTACGACAGTATCAATATCGGTCGCTTGAGCCCCAACAACACCACCAGTCGTCATAATTACACCTCCATCAGCATGTAAGCAGGATCAGCCAACAAGCTCTTCAAATAGTTCATCGAAGTTTGGCCAAGCATGCCATCGATTAAACGATGGTCGTAACTCAAACTAAGCTTCATCATCTGACCGGCAACAATTGTACCGTCGTCTGAAATAATCGGTTCTTTTACAATCGATCCCAAACCAAGGATTGCAACTTCTTTGGCATTGATAATTGGCGTGAACCAAGTTCCACGCGCAGAACCAATATTAGAAATTGTAATTGTCCCGCCACGCATTTGATCGGGTTTAATCGAACCATCACGAACAGCGGCAGCCAAATCCTCAATTTCTTTAGCAATTGTCATAATCGATTTTTGATCGGCATGCGCAATTACCGGCACATACAATCCGCTTGGCGCATTCACAGCAATTCCCAAATTAATATCATCATGGTATACAATTTCTTGTTTGTCCATATCGATCGATGCGTTAATTTCCGGGAATTTCTTGGCCGTAGCAGCTAAAGCCTTGGCAGCATAAGCCAGATAGGTCAAATGAATACTCTGATCAGCGGCCACAGATTTAAACTGCTTACGATGCGTAACCAGCTTGGAAACTTCGACCTGATCAAAATTAGTGACCGTTGGAATAGTAGAATTCTGAACCGACATCGCTTTGGCAATTGCCTTGCGAACCGGTGTCATCGAAACCCGACCTTCTTTAAGCGGCTCGGGAGCTGCTGCTTGTTTCTTCGGGGCAGCGGTGGCAGATACCGAAGTTGCGCTCGTCGCCGCTTGGGCTTCGTTTTCCTGACTTTTTGGTGTTTCTTCAGCAGTCGCAGCAGGACTAGAGAAGTTTTCAACATCAGACATTGTAATGTGGCCATGATGCCCGCTAGCTGGGACCTGTGATAAATCAATTCCGTGTTCGTGAGCATAATGACGAACAGAAGGCATTGCCAAAACATTGCCGTTGGAAGCTGTAGCGGCGCCACTAGCATTTGGAGAACTGGAAACCGACTCTTTTGCAGCCGCCGGAGCCGTCTGGCTGGAGGCTGCCTTTGTTGTTTCGGGTTTTTCGGATTCCTCTGTTTCTTTGGCCTCCGTTTGTCCACCTTGCCCATCACTAGCCGTCGAACCACTGCCATCTCCATCGAATTCAATCAAGGGCTCGCCAACTTTGACAGTTGTTCCCGGTTCAACGAATAGTTTTGTGACTTTTCCGGAATAAGGCGAAAGAATCTCCTGCAAAAGTTTGTCATTTTGAACCTCAGCAACCGAATCGTCTGTTTTAACTTGATCGCCAACTTTAACCAGCCAATCGGAAATTTCTCCTTCGGCCATTCCTTCGCCAATATCGGGCATTTTAAAGATTTCAGTCATAATTTACAATCTCCTTAACTTTGTCGATGATATCGTCAGCGTTAACCATCCAATCATTTTCTGCCTGGGCAAAAGGATAAATAGAATCAGGTGCGGCAACGCGACCAATCGGTGCTTTCAAATTCAAAATGAATCTTTCGGAAATCTCCGCCATCACACTGGCTCCAATTCCGGCTATCCGCTGGGCTTCTTGAGCAACAACTACGCGACCGGTTTTTTTGACCGATTCACCAATTGTTTCAATATCCAACGGCGAAACGGTCCGCAAATCAATAACTTCAGCATCAATTCCTTGTTTGGATAACTCTTCGGCCGCATTCAAAGCAACCGGCGTCATTCCGCCATAAGTAATGATTGAAATATCTTTACCTTCGCGTGCAACAGCGGCTTTATCCAACGGAGTCGTATAATATCCTTCGGCAACTTCTCCTTTGATCGAACGATACAAGTGAAGGTTTTCAAGGAAAATGACCGGATCGTTTGATTCAATCGCACTTAAAAGCAAGCCTTTGGCATCAGATGGATTAGAAGGCATCACAACTCTTAATCCCGGAGTCTGAGCGACCAGGCCTTCCAAATTATCGGAATGCATTTCCGGTGTTTTTGTTCCTCCGCCATAAGGAGCACGAACAACAATCGGCATTTGACGGGTTCCGTTAAAGCGAAAACGGTTGCGGGCCATTTGGCCGGCCAAAGAATCAAGTACTTCATATATAAAACCATAGAATTGAATTTCCATGATTGGGCGATAACCCTGAGTGGTCAAACCAATCGCCAGACCACCAATCCCGGATTCAGCCAAAGGGGTATTGAAAACACGATCCTCGCCATACTTGGCCTGCAAGCCATCGGTAGCACGGAAAACACCACCGTTTTTGCCAACATCTTCGCCAAAAATCAAAACATCTTTATCGTGCTCCAAGGCGAGACCCTGCGCTTCTTTAACGGCATCAATGTAACTTTTAACAGCCATTTTTACTTGCCCTCACTTTCAAATTTTTCAATTTGCTCTTTCATTGCATAGCCAGGGACTTCCAAAGTATTCTTCAGATAATCACTGATCTTTTGTTTGTCGATGTTATCGGCTTTTTTAATATCGGCATCAATTCGAGCATCAACCTGAGCAATATAATCAGTCTCTTTGCCTTCATCCCAGAGCCCTTTGTCCGTCAGGTACTTGCGCATCCGAATCAAAGGATCCTTTTTCCACCAAGTGGCAATATCCTCTTTAGTGCGGTAACGAAGCGGATCATCGCCAGCAGTCGAATGAGCTTCAAAACGATCTGTCAAGGTCTCGATCAAGACCGGTCCCTTGCCAGAAACTGCCCACGCACGTGCTTCTTTGGCTGCCAGATAAACGGCGATTGCATCCTGTCCGTCGACTACCAAACTTGGAACGCCGACAGCCCATCCTTTGGCTGCCAAATGTGGAGCGGCAGTTTGGAGCTTACGGGGAGTCGAAATCGCAAAACCGTTATTTTGAACAAAGAAGACTTCGTTTGCATGATAAGCAGCGGCAAAATTCATTCCTTCGTAAAAATCGCCTTGCGAAGTGCCACCATCGCCGGTATAGGCATAAGAAACAGCTTTTTTATTTCGCTTCTTTAATCCCAAAGCGACACCGGCTGCCTCAATATACTGAGCGCCAATAATAATTTGTGGGAACCAGGAATTAACCTGTTTGCCATCATCGGTCGTATACTCATTTCCAACGACATGGCCACGGCTCCAAAGAATTGCTTTCCAAATCGGCCATCCTTTAGCAACTATTTCGGGAATATCACGATATCCAGGAAAAAGCCAATCCTGATCGTTAAAAGCATAGGCCGAAGCCATTTGCGACGCTTCCTGTCCAGCGGTCGGAGCAAAGAAACCAAACCTGCCCTGTCTTGCCAATTTAGTTGAACGGATATCCAGTTGCCGGTTAAGCAGCATATTATGAAAAATGTTAATTAAATCTTCATCAGTTAAAGCAGCACGTTCCAAAGCCTTTTCGTCAACGATCTTGCCATCGTTATCCAAGACTTCCAGAGTCGGAAAAGCGTCATTTTGAGCTTTTAGCTGATAATCAAAATCCAAAATCTGTTCATTTGCTTTTGAGATATTTGACATTTTGTTCCTCCTATAATTTTTGTTCAGTTTTAGCATTGAACATGTCTGCCAATTGACGATTGTCAATTGCACCAAAATATTGACCATCGACATTTTTTTGTAAAATATCGTAAATTACGTTTGAATTAAATGGTTGATTAATAAATCGATCTTTGATCTCCCGCCAATCGCGCACGCCCAAGAAATCACCGGTAAAGACAATATCTTTGATCAAGCCTTTATCGACATTTGCATGTACGTCAATTGCGCCGGCATCAAATTTTCGGTGATTGTTAAAATCAAACTCCGGGCTTCGGCCATAATTCCAATCCCAAGTAGCAAACTGATTATTTCGCAAATCGATAATCGACTGCTTTTGAGCATCGCTGAGAAGATATTCTTGGTCTTTGCCTTCATCGGCCAGATAATATTGCAAAGCTTTCCAGAATTCCTCTAACGTGAGTCCCGCCGGAGCATAATCCTTAATATTTCCAACCCGTGAACGGACCGAAGTAGCAGCCTTGGAAATAAATTTTTCGTCAGCAACATTTAGTGATCGAACCATCGTGTCGACATTCGAATTCCAAAGCAAAGTCCCGTGGTGCATTAAATAACCACCGGCATAGCGTTGAGCATTGCCGCTAACTTTTTTACCATCAACAGTCAGATCGTTTCGACCGGTAATTTGTGCATCAATACCGACTTCATGTAATGCGTCATACATCGGTTTGACGAATTTATGAAAATCGACTTCTGCACTGCTTGCTACCGGGACAAAGAAAGTAAAACAAATATTTCCTAAATCATGGTAAACGGCTCCGCCACCAGACACTCGACGAACAACTTGAATATCGTGCTCATCAACGTAATCCTGATTTACCTCGGCAAAAGTATTTTGATTTCGGCCGACAATAACGGCATTTTTGTTCTGCCATAGAGAAAAAACCGCCTCTTTGGGCTTTAAATTATACAAAAGCCACGTATCCATCGCGATATTCGTGTAGGCGTCATTCCCAAAGTATTTGATAAATTGCATTTCTAACCTCTAATTTGTGAAATGTTGCTCACAGTTTCTGTAAGCGCTTTCAATTCACGACTCTATTCTAACACTGAAAAAAGAGTCTGCAAATTGCATATCCGGCTAAAAACGCCTTTTTAAAGGGCTTCTTTTTTAGTAAAAGTTTTTATACATTATAAAATTTAATTCTTTTTTAAAAAGATTGCTCACTTATAAATTAATTCACAAACTCGCTAAATAGAACAGTTATTTTATACTTGCTGTATGGCTAATTTTCAAACGAATGATAAAGTTAGAATCAAATATCACATTCAGGGAAAACAAGATGGACAGGCTTTAATATTTATAGAAGGCTATTCGGGAAACGAAGCAACCTGGGTTGCTCAAATTAACGATTTTGTCCAAGCTGGTTTTAAGGTAATCACATATGATCGGAGAAACCACGGAAAAAGCCAAAGTGTTCCCTATGGAATGCAAATAGCTCGTCATGGATTCGATTTAGCAGAATTAATTGACCATCTCAGACTGAAAAAACCCGTTTTAATCGGCCATTCAATGGGAGCTTCAACAATTTTTGCCTACCTATCACTCTTTGGCTGCCAAAATGTTAAGACAATCATTACTGAAGATCAGTCTCCAAAGGCGATCAGCGACAATGGATGGGACTTCGGTTTGTTTAACAGCAGCTGGAAAAACTTTTATAAAAATGCAGCCTTAATCGAAACAACCAAATTGACACGTTTACCAATTGGTAATCAAATTAAACGGATATTAGGAGAAGCCTACAAGAGTTATCAACCTTTCGATTTTCATTTCAATCAACCTTTATTGCTTGACTCTTTGGTTCAGGATTGGCGTGAGGAAATTAAAAGTGAAACTGTTCCACATTTATTCTTGGCCGGTTCTGCTTCTCCTTTGTGGTCGTCAGAACATTCGAAGGTATCTGCAAGTCTAAGTCCCTTTGCAGAAGCTTATGTTTTTAAGGGCAGCGGTCATATTCCGCATCTGGAATTGGCTAGCGAATTCAACCAGGTTGTAATTAAATTTATTCAGAAAAATAATTAAAAAAATGAATAACTAAGAATCTGCATAAATTATTTTTCCTGCAGATTTTTTATTTTCCTAAATAATTTTCAGCCTGCAATTTTCGATCAAAAGAAGACTGTAAATTTATTCATATTAGCCTATGTTGGAGGCGTGTCAAGCAAACAACACAAATGGAGATGTTAAATTATGAAAATTAAAGCTGCTGTTATTCCTAAGGTCGGTGAAAATTTGAAATCAAAGACGATGTAGAATTAGCCGATATGGGCGATAACGAACTCCAGGTTAAGGTTGTTGCGAGTGTAATTTGCCATTCTGATGAAGTACTAAGAAATGGAGATGCCGGCTGGAAGGAATCCGGACTTGGTGGTGGGTGGTGCTGATGGTAAGCATGGTCTAGAAGAGTATGTCAATACTCATGTAATCTAGCTGCGGCGCCATCGGAAAAAGCCCACGAAGAGTAAATTAATCAAGTAATTAAAATAAACCTTCACAGTCAAAACAAATTATTGTTTAATCGTGAAGGTTTTTATTTAGATTTTTATTTAAAAATACTCTCTAAAATATCAATTACATTACTAAAATAACCAATCGCCGATTGAGAAAAATTAATCACTGTATAAACATAGAGCAAATTGATCATTGAAAATAAAATAGCAACAATTGCCAAACTTCTCGGTGCTTTAAACAAGCTCATCAGTGCAAAGACAATAGCCATCAATAACAACAGGATGCCAAAGAAAAACATGACAACTAAAACAGAAGCAAGATTTTCAATATTTGCTTTAGTCTGAAAGTTTAAAAGAATATCCGGATTCAAAATTAAAAGAACTGGCGATAAAGTAAATAAAAGGCTAAAAAAGGTTAGGACAAGGGAATTAATTCCATTTCTCGGACTAGACAATTTTCTTTCTTTTTTCAGTTGCCTCAGTTCTTTTCTGGTCGGATCGGTCGTCACTGGAGTTTGTTGAAGATCAGCTTCCCGGTCATCATCCAATGTAAATTCACCCTTATTCAAGGCCTTGCGAAATTCTCGTGGTTTGGGATCACGTCCATTGAATCTTTTAAAATCTTCTATCCACTCGCTTTTGCTCATCGATTTGTTCTCCTGCTAAAAGTCAAAAGATTGAATATGAATCAGTCATCGTAGCCTAATTCTTCAGTAGTATTGGCATTCACGAGAAAATTACCGGAAACATTGTAAACTGCAATCGTATCAACCAAATCACGAGTAATAAACATATCGTTTTCATAAACAAGAGCAATTTTCTCTTCGGCAACGATTTGTTTTAACTGTCTTGAAGAAACGACTTCCATTTTCAGCTGTTCAAATTGAACGCCATGTTGCTGCAAAAAAGATTCGAGCTGTTCCCGATGCCTTTCACGTAGACCTGAATAAATTATTTTGACTGGATAGCTTGGCAGAGTTACCGGAATCCAGGCACCAGTTAAAGCATTAGTCGCGATAATTCCCTCAAATCGCATTGCAGCATCAGCCAGAGCGGCTTTTTTATGCAGAATATTCCATTCATACAACTTTGGTTCCTCAAGAGTCTCCAAGTGCAGGTCAACTCGATCGCCGCCTTTTTCAGTTGCATAGACCGAAAGAGTAGTAACTTTTTTAGCCGTAGCATCATCTAATTTGGAAAAAGCCTGATCAAAAACGGTCCCTTCATCGGTCGAATCGTCAACTAATAGAATATTACTGTAGGATTTTGGAAATTTAGCTGATTCTTCTTGCAGCCGATAACCAATCTTTTCACTCGCCAAATTAGCATTTAATTCATTAAAACTGAAGACAGGTTTATTTAAAAACAAACCGATCAAGGTGGCGGGAATCATACCCCGCCTTGGCAAGCCGACAATCAAATCGAAATTATAAGATTGTAAACGAGCCAAATTTTCTTTAATCAAGTCATTTAAATCATTAATAGTGCGGTAAAAGTATTTTGGCATAAATTCCTCCTTCCAAGATATTATAGGGTATAAAACGCTAAATGAAGGAGATCCAAATAATTAAAAACAAAGCCTCAAAAATTAGATAAAGCCTTTTTTAAGCTAAATAATCCAAAAAATAAAAAAAGAGACTCAGGTCTCCTTTTGCCAACTGTTAAACAGCAACCGTTAATTGAATATTTTTGATCGTCCAATTTTTACCCATAATTGCTAAAATTTCCGGCAAATTCGGTCCTTGAACCTCATGAGTCGTAATTAAACGAATTGGATTCCACAACGGACGTCCTTTGATTTGTAAATCATTCTGCAAATCACGAATAATCTGCAAAATCCGGTCGGCTTTAAACTCATCCTCATTGAGGGCCTTAACTTTTTCAGTAAAAGCCAAAGCAACTTTTTGTCCGTCATCCGTTTCCAGCCAAGATTGTTTATCTTCTTCGGAAATATCGTGCAGTTTGAAAAAAGGATATTCGGCTAATGTCGCTATTTCGCTGGTCGCCTTGATTCCGTCGACCCCGGCAATTTCAATAATTTTAACCAAATGATCAGTATTATTTTTAGCTTGTTGGTCATCAATCAAACCGGCTTTAACCAATTCATGAATTAGTTGAGGCATAACTTTTTCTTTTTCCGAACGCATCCACTGATTATTTACCCAAGCCAATTTTTTAGCATCGAATTTAGCATTAGCTCTTGTAAAGCGACTTTCGTCAAACATCTCTTTAAATTGCTCGCGCGTAAAAATTTCGTTTTCGCCAACCGGAGACCAGCCAAGCAAACCAATAAAATTAAACATCGCTTCCGGTAAATAACCCAGTTCACGATATTGTTCGATAAACTGTAAGGTATCCTCGTCACGCTTGGAAAGTTTCTTGCCTGTTTCAGCTTTAATAATCAGGGCCATATGGCCAAAAGCGGGTGCCTGCCAGTCAAAGGCCTCGTAAACCATTAATTGTTTTGGTGTATTGCTGACATGATCATCTCCGCGTAAAACATGAGTTATTTCCATTAAATGATCGTCAATTACAACGGCAAAATTATAAGTCGGCATTCCATCTGCTTTTTGAATAACCCAATCGCCACCAATTTCCTTAGAATTGATTTTAACTTCGCCTTTAACCAGATCGTTCCACTGATAATCACGATCCTCAGGCACGCGAAAACGAACAACCGACTTCAAACCAGCCGCTTCATCTTTTGCTTGAGCAACTTTAATCTGTTCGGCCGTCATTCCAGCATATTCATAAACATAATGAGGAGCTTGATGAGCCTGAGCCTGAGCTTCCCGTTCTTCTTTTAGAGTTGCTTCGGTTTTATATGATTTATAAGCTTTTCCCGAAGCTAGAAGATCATCGATATATTTTTGATAAATCCCTTGAGCAGCTCGTTCTGTTTGTCGATATGGGGCATACTTCGGATTTGGTTTATCAGGTCCCTCATCCCAATCAATGCCCAACCACTGCAAATTATCAAGTTGACTTTTTTCACCGCCTTCAACATTACGAGCAAGATCAGTATCTTCGATTCGAATTATAAACTGGCCGTTATAGTGGCGGGCAAAAAGCCAGTTAAAAATTGCTGTCCGAGCATTGCCAATATGTAAATGCCCCGTCGGACTGGGAGCGTATCTAACACGAATTTTTTCAGTCATAACATTAGTATAGTGTAAGTGTTTAGGCCTCAATTTGCGAGATTAAATCTTTTAAAGCCTTGGCGCGGTGGGAAACCGAATCCTTTTCTCTTTCGCTTGCCCGGCCAAAGCTTTTTTCTAATTCCGGCGAATAAAAAATTGGATCATAACCAAAACCATCTTTGCCTTCCTGATGGTCTAAAATAATCCCTTCGCTAATTCCTTTAGCGATAATCTCTTTTTTTAAACCAAGCAAAACAATAACCGTTGTAAAGTGGGCAGATCGTTTTTCTATTGGAAGGCCCTTTAGTTCTTTCAATACTTTTTCAATATTCGCCTCATCATTATGATCGCCTGCATAACGAGCAGAATAGATACCAGGGCGTCCGTTTAAAGCATCAATACAAAGTCCGGTATCTTCGGCCATAACTAAGTCGGTTGGATACAGTTTTGCGATTGTTTTTGCCTTGATTTCAGCATTTTCCAGAAAAGTTGATCCATTTTCAATAATTTCTGGAATATCCGATAAATGATTTAAGTCAAGCAAGTCAAACCGGCCGTCCAGAATTGAAGCAACTTCCTGGCTTTTTCCTCTGTTTTTCGTGGCGAATATAATTCTCTGCATATCTACATAATAAGAGAAAAATAATTAAGAACCGATCTTTAATTTTTAATTTAAGGTTAATTAAAAAAAGCCAGGCTATTCTAACCAAAAAGTTTTTAAAAACTTTGAATTTATCGGCGCGGCCGCTTAAAAGAACAAAATAAAAAACGACTGAAGCTGTCTTTAAACCATACGTGCTTTAATCGCCATTAAATTCACTTCAGCTGTATTATCAAAATAAAGATCCGGATCAGCTGCTTTAGTTGCCGGTCCAATTCCCAGAGCTGTCTGACCGGATCCTTTAATTGATTCAATTCCGGCCGAAGCATCTTCCAAACCAATCATTTCTTCAGGTTTAAAACCAAGGATCTCGCCGGCACGAACAAAAATCTCCGGATTCGGTTTTCCGGCATGTAAAGTTGCCGGATCGACAATTCCTTTAAAATAATCGCTGATTCCCAACTGTTCAAGTATTCCGGGAGCATTCTTCGAAGCACTGGCAACGCTCATTTGATAACCAGCGATCCTTAAATCATTGAGCAATTTCTCCATGCCGGGTAAAATATCGGCCGGTGTTAATTGCTTAATTAATTGCTGATATTTTTTGTTTTTCTTATCGGCTAAGGCGACCTTCTCTTCATGACTGTAATTTTTCTCATGATTGCCAGCCTTTAAAATCATTTCCAAAGAATCCATCCGGGAAATACCCTTCAAATTAGCTGCAAGCTGCTTGGTCCAAGGTGTCTTAACCTCATCAGCCGTTTGGTGCCAAGCTTGTTCGTGAAATTTGGCCGTATCGGTAATAACGCCATCTAAATCAAAAGTAAAACCTTTAATGTCCGAAAATTTTGCCATTATGATTTCCCCTCTTAATCATAAATCAGCAAAACCTTTTTGTTTGGAAGCTTTATTCAAATCAAGCCCTAATTTTAGCGCTTCCTCCAAAGTAGAAACGCCGATTACCTGGAGATCTTTTGGCAAATCAATTCCTGATAGATTGTTCTTTGAAACAATTACTCGTTTAAATCCAAGTTTGGCAATTTCTTTTAAACGATCTTCAATTAAAGAAATTGAACGAACTTCGCCTCCTAAACCTACTTCGCCAAGAAAAACATCAGAGGCATTGGTTGCTTTTTCATGATAGGAACTGGCAACAGCTAAAGCAATCGCCAAATCAGCAGCTGGTTCGTCAATTTTAACACCACCGGTAATGCGAACGTGGGCATCCTGATTTTGTAAAAGCAGGTTGGCATGTTTTTCCAAAACAGCCAGAATCTGGGCAACACGGTTCCGGTCAACACCGGTCGTAACACGCTGAGCGTTACCAAAAACTGTTGGCGCAACCAAAGCCTGTACCTCGACTAGAATCGGGCGGCTGCCTTCCATGCTTGCCGTAATTGCCGATCCGGTTGCTCCGGCCAAACGCTCCTCAAGAAATATTTCCGATGGGTTGGCAACCTCTCTTAAACCATGGTCACGCATCTCAAAAATACCAAGCTCATTCGTTGAACCAAAACGATTCTTAACAGTGCGCAGAATTCGATACTTATAATTGGCATCCCCTTCAAAATACAGAACCGTATCAACCATGTGCTCGAGAATTTTCGGACCGGCGATCGACCCATCCTTAGTAACGTGTCCAACAATGAAAACCGTAATCGCATTCGTTTTGGCGATCTGCATTAAGTCGGCCGTCACTTCTCGTATTTGAGCAACCGAACCAATTGGCGACTGCAGATCTGGTTCCTGCATCGTCTGAACCGAATCGATTACCAAATAATCCGGTTCGATTTGTTGGACAATCGATTTAATTTGTTCCATATCCGTTTCCGGATAAACAATAAAAGAATCGGAACCAACCCCAAGTCGATCAGCGCGCAATTTAATTTGATTATCGGACTCTTCGCCGGAAACATAAAGAACGCTTCCTCCGTGTTCAGCCAATTGACCGGAAACCTGAAGCATTAAAGTCGATTTTCCAATTCCTGGATCACCGCCAATCAAAATTAAGCTTCCCGGGACGATTCCACCGCCAAGAACACGATTTAATTCCCTTAAGCCGGTCCTTGTTCTGGGTAGTTCATTACCTGAGATTTCAGAAATCTTTTTCGGTTTGGCAACCCGCCCATCAAAACTGATTCGAGCTTTACGATTTACAACTGTTTCAGGAACAATTTTTTCTTCTATTAATGTATTCCACTGGCCACAATTCGGGCAGCGTCCAAGATAACGCGCGCTGGTATAGCCACAGTTGGAACAAACAAATTGTGTTTTTGCTTTTGCCATTTTTTCCTATATATTAAACTGTTTGGACTGCTATTTTAGTTGTGACTGACAAGATGAACCGGCGTCTTTGGCAAACTCGTTATTATCGCTCCCAAATTTTTCGGCAAAAAATCTTCTAATTGCCGGGGATCGCGCCAAATAACAGTTTGTTCATTCATATCTTTTGCAAAAACGCTCTCTTGGTCGGCCCTTTTAACCAACCAGGTAAAATTAATCTCATTATTATGTTTCTGCTGATAAGTATATAAATTTTCTGTGACAGCCAATAAACGGATCGTTTTAACTTTTAAGCCCATTTCTTCAGCAAATTCACGAATAATTGCCTGCTCGCTTGTTTCTCCGAATTTTAGTTTTCCACCCGGTAAAGTGACATAAGGATTTTCTGAATCATTCTTATCAGGGTTAAGTGCCACCCGATTTTCTTTATTAAATAAAACTCCGGTTACCCGAACCTTAAAATCGTGTAACTCACTTCGAAAAACAATATCGTTTGCTTCGTCAGACATTAATTGTCCCCCGTGGAGCCAAAGCCACCAACTCGAAGGCCTCCAGCACGATCATTATCGGCAAGTAGAAAAGGAACAAAAATCGCTTGGACAATCCGGTCTCCTTTCTTGACATCGACGGTTTTACCGGATATCGACTGTATCTGAACAAAAATCTCGCCTTCATTTTTTTCATTATTGTAATAATCGGCATCAATCACACCGACTGAATTTGGCAGAACCAGCCCGCGCTTATAAGGTCCCGACGAACGATTAATCAAAAATAAAACATTATCATGCGGCATATAAGCCTTGAGACCGGTCGAAACCAGCTTAATCGTACCATCCCCCGGTATTTCCATATCTTCAGCTGCCCTTAAATCATAGCCGGCAGCATGCGCAGTTTCTCGGCTGGGCAATTGAATACCAGTATTTTTAAATCTTGTTACAATTTCAAAACCTCGATCTTTAGTCATACATACCATTATACGAATATGAAAATTCCAATAAAAAAAGATAAAAGAAAAGCCGAAAAAAATCGACTTTACTATTTTTTATCAGCAGCGGTAGTGTATTCATCAAGCATATGTTCGCCAGAAGCCATATGTCTTTCATAGGCGTGTTCCATGCTTTCAATATGTTGATTAAGATAGTCCATTTGTTTAGCGGTTCCAGAATGAATATCGCGCCACTCCTCGGCTGTATAATGATCCTGCTTTCTAAATTTTTCGCGGTCCATGCTTCTCCTTATTAGATTATTTTTGATTAAGGATTCTTATAGAAATGGTTAATCCTCTTACAGTTCCATTATAAAAAGCTATTGGACTTTGTAAAATTAAAGTATGAAGGAATATCATTTTAAGTTGAAAAAAGATCGCTATTGTGTTGAAAACAGCGAAGGAAAAGTGATTGGCGAACTTTTATACTCAAAAATTAAGGAAGGGAAAATTGTCAGCATTAATCAAATCAGAGTTGATCCGCTTTTTAGAGGTCGTGGAATTGCTGGAAAATTACTAAAAAAAGCCGTTGACGATGCAATAAAAAACGGTCAGTTGCTAAAAACAGTTTGTTCATTTTCTAAAGAAGCCTTTTTAAAGAATCCAAATTATCAAAAATATGAATACAAAGAAAATTAATTGTTTTTTTTGTTAAGTATTATTTGACGAACGTTGATAAAATAAAATATACAAAACAACCATATATTATGTATTATGAAAGCTAGGTTAATCAATGAATTATATCGGAAATTTTTTAAAACGCAAAGATACCAAACTTTATTTAACACTGATTTTTTTAATCATCGTAATATACACCTTACGAAACTTTATTGGTGTGATCTTATTAACGACAATTTTTTCCTATTTGGCGATTAAGTCGAGTTTATTTTTAAAAAGACGGCTTAAAGTTCCTTATCTGTTAGCAGTGATTATTGTGTATATCCTTACATTAGGCCTCTTTATCAGTGCAATTACCTATGCAGCGCCGCTTTTAGTAGAACAGCTAAAAGTTATTCCAAAGATGATATCCAAGGCAATTATCGATCATCCTTATTTGAATAAAAACATTGATAAATTAATTAATCAAGCCATCCACAGCAGCGAAATTGTTTCTAACAGCAAAAATGTTTTGATCACCGGTTTTCGTGAAGCCGGCCATGTCGGCACCGGTTTTACACATGTCGTGCTGGCGATTTTCTTGAGTTTCGTTTATAGTACCAGCCACAATAGGCTCTTAAAATTCGGTCACGAATTCCTTAAGTCGCCTTATCAGGAATTTTTTAAAAATATTTATTATTTAGCCCGTAAATTCGTGCTAATTCTTGGCAAAATAATTGAAACCCAATTATTGATTTGTTCCATCAATACAGTCTTAATGGCAATCGGCCTATCACTTTTAAAAATGCCAAGCCTGCTCCTACTAATCATTATTGTTTTTATTTTCGGCCTGGTACCGGTTGCCGGAGTTTTAATTTCGGTGATACCACTAAGCCTGATTGCCTTTGCCAGCGGAGGCTTGGTCCGGGTAGTCGAAGTAATTGCCTTAGTCGTTGTAATTCATCTCTTTGAATCCTATTTCCTTCATCCTCGCCTAATGGCTGGCCGAACCGATCTACCGGTCTTTGTTGCTTTTATTACATTGATTATTATGAGTGAGCTACTCGGAGGTTGGGGACTAATTGTTGGTTTGCCGATTGTTTCTTTCTTTTTGGATATTTTAGGCGTGCATAGTTCGGAAAAGAAGAAGAAAATACCTAAAACTACCGGAAGCGATCAATAAAAATAATTGCTAATTATTATCAGGGTTAAATTGGCAATCAACCTGATGATCATTGATAATGCCAACAGCCTGTAAATAAGAATAAATTGTTACTGGGCCGGTAAATTTGAAACCGCCCTTTTTCATTTGTCTAGAAATAGCAAGTGATAATTCGTTTTGAGACGGAATATTTGTGTAGTTAACAATGTGATTATCAATAGTTTTTCCATTCGTAAAATGCCAAAGATAATTTGCAAAAGAACCATATTCACTTTCAATTTTCAAAAAAATTTTAGCGTTATTGATAGTGGCTGATAACTTCAACCGGTTTCTAATAATATCTTTATTTAATAAAAGATTTTCAATCGAAGTGATTTCAGCAACTCTCTTGATTTCGAAATTAAAAAAAGCCTGACGAAAAGCATCACGCTTTTTTAAAACAATTGCCCAGCTCAACCCGGCTTGATAAGTTTCTAAACAAAGTAATTCAAATAAATAACGATCATCATGGCTGGGTTGTCCCCACTCCTGATCATGATATAAAATCATCTCCAGTGATGGTTTATTTATTTCAGAGACCCAACCACAGCGCTTTTTTTGATCATTTAATGGAAAATCAAGCTGCTGATTCTGCATAAAATTAAACCTCGTAATCCGTATCTGCATCCAGCTGGATATCGTTTTCATCGGTTTGAGTGCCACCGGCAAACTCAAAGGTTCCAGAGGCATGATAAACGTCGCCATTTTTTGTACCACTAAAATAAAGCTGAATATCGGTTACGTCAGCATCGTAAGATTCGGCAGCCGAGATAAATTCACCATTGATCGCTGAAATCCAAACCGGCAAATTAAGATTTTTATAATCAAAATGTCTTGCCGTTGATAATAGTGCCTTGTTCATCAGTGTTTGATCGTCCATAATTTCCTCCTCAATTAATTCTATACTGCCTAGTATTGCATGAAAATATACTAAAACATAGACATTTTGATTAATCGAAAAATAACGATTAAATCGATGCTTCCTAGTTTTATATATTTAAACTCAATATTTTTGGTTTATATCAAATTATCAGTTTTTCGATAACTTTTTTGCAAACAGCGATACTAAAGGTTGGTTTTTGAAATAACTTTTAGCTGCTGATCAAAATTATAAATAATTGGTTCGCCGTTGCCTACTTCGACTTTCATAAAATTATCATCGGAAATTTGATCCAAAAATTTTAACAGGACTCGAATTGAAGAACCATGGGCAACAAGCAGAACATTTTTCTCCTGTCGAAGTTGTTTGGCAATTTGATCCTCCCAAAAAGATTGAACGCGTTTCCAAGACATTTCAGCCGACTCGCCAAGAGGTTCCTTAATACCGAGTTTTAAATAACGCTCGGAGGATTCCTCGTGGTCCAAAAGCGGAGGCACAGTTGTATAGCTGCGGCGCCACTCCCTCACTTGAAAATCTCCGTATTTTTTTGCAGTTTGAGCCTTATTAAGACCGCGTAAAGCACCATAATGTCGTTCATTTAAACGCCAGGACTTAATTATAGGAAGCCAAGCCTGATCAATTTCATCCAAAATAATATAGCTGGTAACAATCGCTCTTTGAAGCATTGAAGTATAAACAATATTGAAATCAATTCCAGCATGTGCTAATTGTTTTCCAGCTACATGTGCTTGAGCAATTCCTTTTTCGGTTAACGGAACATCGGTCCAGCCGGTAAAAATGTTATCACGATTAGCAGTAGATTCTCCATGGCGGATTAATACAAGTTTACTCATACATAAATATTAACGATATTCAATAATCTTTGCCTTATATTTCCAAAACAAAAAAGTATTTACTTCATTTATTTTTATAAATATATCAAGCTTTTGCCCTGCAAACCGACAATTACTTTTCTTGCGACTTTTAAATTCGGATAGATACTGGATAAGGCCGCAGCGTATAGATTAAGTTGACCAGAGTAGCGCTCCTTTAATTTGGAAACATAATCCTTGCTTAAACGGTCTGTTTTATAGTCAAACAAAGTAATCAGATCACGATTGATAAAATAGCCATCAATAATTCCGTGAACCAAAACCGGGTCAGTTGTTTTGGCTTGTCGATAAATCTGTTTTGCCGAAATCAGCATTGCAAAGGTTTGTTCACGCTTTAAAGTAGATTCACGTCTTTTTATTTCTTCGCCAAACTCAGAATTGACAAACCAGATAATCTGATCAAGTTCAATCGATTGCCGAATTTTTTGATCGGAAACATTCTCTTTTAGTAACTGTTGAAGATATTTTTTATCAATTTTCTTTTTCCAGTCTATTTTTTCCAAAATCAAATGTGTGGCAGTTCCTTTATCAGTAGAACTAGCCTGCTCTTGATTGCCTTTGTTGATAAACGCCGGTTGAGGAAGATCGGTAATTTCCGGCTGACGATTCGAATCCATTTCCGGCATCAATAGTGCATCGGGATCTTCAAAAATACGTTTCAATTCACTAACGTTATGATAAGCCGGCAACTCGCTTTCAAGTTTATAAGGATACTTATAATCAAGAATTTTTTTGCTTTGAAAAAGATCAATTCTGGTCTCCTTTTGTTCTCCTTGCCCGACTACTGTTTTATTTCCAATAATTTCCGGAATCGTCTGCGCATTGTAAGCTTTAATTTTAAAAGTAAGATCTTTTTTAGAATATTCTCCTTCAACTTTCTCCAGTTGAATATAGCCACTGTTTGCTAAAGACATGCCAATCCAGCTTTGGTAACTTTTCGCCCGCATTCGATCTTGAAAAGCAATTACGTTTTTTCCAGTCGAAACAGGTGTTCCCCAATTATGAATTAAAGCGCTCATTTTTTTACTTGAACCAACTAAATACAATCTCTGTTCAGATCTTGTCAAAGCAACGTATAAGAGCCTCATTTCTTCAGCCCAATTTTTTTCTTTAATTTTCTCGGCAACGGCAATTTTTTGAATTGTCGGGATTTTTACCTGGGAAACCGGGTGAATAAAATCAATTCCAATACCATTATCAAAGTCAACAACCATTGAACCATTGGAATCACGATTATCAATTTGCTTATCCAAATTTAAAAGAAAAACAATCGGAAACTCCAGTCCTTTTGCCGCATGAATCGTCATTACCGATACAGCTTCCTGGCCCATATCAACTGGAGCCTGGGCAAAATCCTCCACCGAGTCCATCAACTGTTCAACATAGCGGATAAAAGAAAATAAACCAACAAAATGATTATCGGAAAGCTGCTGAGCATATTGGTATAGAGCATGTAAATTAGCCTGTCTTTGGCTGCCGCCGACCATTCCAGCAACATATTCCGGCCAGTTGGTATCATTATAAATTTGCCAAATTAAATCAACGATTTGATTGTCAGCAGCTAGTTTTCGGTAGTTCGATAATTGAATCAAAAAATCTGCTAATTTTTTTTGCAAATCCGAATCCTGGCCTGTTTTGACATAAGCTTGAACGGCCGAAAAATAGTCATGTTTCATGTCGACGATTCTGATCTCTGCCAATTGGTTCTCATCCAACCCGTAAATCGGAGATCGCAAAACAGCTACTAAAGGAATATCTTGGTGAGGATTATCGATAATCTTTAAAAAACTCAAAACAATTGATACTTCAAACTCCTGCAAAAAATTACCAGCCGCAACATTAATTGGAATATGATATTTTTGGAAAATTGTCTGGATATCATTTTCCCAACTGTGGGAACGTTCAAGAATAGTAATATCTCGATAAACAACCGGCCGCATTTTTCCGCTTTGGCGATCATAAATTTCAGCCTGTCCAACCAGTTTCTGAATTTTTGCAGCAATAATTTTAATTTCCGCTTCACGAGTATTGAAATCTTCGTCATCGCTGTTTTCCTTGTCAATATCAAAAATCGAGATATCAGCGACACTCTTCAAATTCTTCGGGTAATCTCGATTAGCTGCTTTTAATTCAACATCTCCCCGATAATCGATTCCACCAAGTCTACGATCCATCAATTTACGAAAAACAGTATTCGTAAAATCAGCAACGTTATGTTGGGAACGATAATTTTCAGACAGTTCTATCAATTCGCCACCATTTCTTTTTTTGTATTCAATATATTTATTTGAAAAATTATCCGGATCTGCCTGTCGAAAACCGTAGATACTTTGTTTTAAATCACCAACCATAAAGAAATTCGATCCATTGGAAACGTCCGTGAGAATATTTTCTTGGAGATCGTTAATATCCTGATACTCGTCAACAAGCACTTCATCAAAAAGCGATTGAATCTCTTTACGAACCGATTGTTTTTGAAGAATTTGATAAGCAAACTGTTCGCCGTCGGAAAAATCAAGCAATGATAATTCTCTTTTTTTAAAAGCAAATTTTTTTCGAAAAACCTTTGTTAATCGAATCAACTCTTCAACGATTCCTAAAGATTGTTTACTAACATCAAGCCACTGGGATTCGTTTAAAAATAAAAAATCACTTTCAATCGAACGATAGGAATCCTTGGCTTCATCGATCCAAGGCTTGATCCAATTACTAAAATAATTGGCTTCTTCCTCGTTTTTTCCAGATTTGCGGGCGGATCTTGGCCAAGAATTATTAACAAAATAATCGCTCATTTGCTGCCAATTTTTTTGAGAACAAACTTCGATAAAACCCTGAACCAAACTAATCGTATCAGTTAAATAAGCTATATAACTATGATAATCTTCGAGATTTTCAACTCCTTTTTTAGCAGAAAGCAACTCATAAAGAGCCGCCGAAGTACGATTGATGATTTGCGGTTCCAATAATTGCTGCCAAAAAGATCCTTCTGTAAGGCCAGCGTTCAAACGATAATTTTCAGCAATCGAATCAAGCCAAAGATCGGGATCGGCACGCGTTTCAGCCATCGTATTCAGTTTGATGACCAAATTTTTCAAATCCTGATCATGACTGGCGGAAGAAAAATTGTTCAAGAGCCTTAGAAAATTTTCATCATGATATACCTCATCAAAGGTATCATCCAAAACATCCTTGACGAGAAGATTTTTTTCGGTTTGGTCGGCCAACATACGATATCGCGGATCAAGCCCGATTACCGAGTAATAACGTTCAATAATCCTTAAAGAAAAAGAATCCAAAGTACCAATTGCAGCTGAATTCAGCAGCAGCAGTTGTTCTTGCAAATGTTTTTTTAGTCGACCGTCTTCTTCAGCAATACCGGTTCGAATCCGTTTTTCCAAACGATTCTTCATTTCCAAAGCTGCTGCATCGGTAAAAGTTGAAATTAAAAAACGATCTATATTTTTTCCAGAGACCAACTGCTGATAAACATGTTCAATCAATACAGTTGTTTTGCCGGAACCGGCTGAGGCGGCTACCAACAAATTATGATCAGGAATATGTGAGATAACGGCCTGCTGATTTTTAGAAAAATTCATTAATTTTCGCCTTCTTCTTCACGCATTTTTGAAATCAATTCATTTTTATTTTTCGGGTAACGATTCAAGTTATTATATTGATTGCCAAAATTTCTATCAAAATTCATAATTTCCGTGTAATCAGAATATGTTAAAGCACTTCTTTGCTCATTTTTTTTAATCGGAAATAATGGAAATTCTCCATGAATAATTTTATTGCCGGCTTCCACTAATTTTTTTTCATCATGTTTTAACAAAACAGTTAAATCTTCTTTGGAAATTAAGTCGCTTCGGGCTGTGTTTTGACCTTTTTTAGTTAAACCAAAATTATAATATTTAGCTCTTTGGCCAGCCGAGATCGCTTGTAGGTTAGTTAAATAATTCTGATCATCGAGTAAAAGACCATGAAATTGAAAGTCCGGAGCCTGTTGTTGGGCCCGGTCACCAATCAATTGGTCAAGTTGAATCTGGCGGGCCAAAGCTTGGGAAATATCAGTCGGCTTGTTTCTTATTTGTACAAAAACAGCTCCACCGGTCTGATTGATTCCAATTCGAGAACTGTTCTTTGACAAAGCAAGCCAATAAGTCAATAACTGTAATTCCGTACCTACATAGGCATCGCGAAAATCAAATACTTTTCCATTCGACTTATAATCAATAATCGTTCCAAATAAATGTTCTAAATCCTGTTGGTCGATTCGATCGACTTTTCCACGCAAATAAATTTTGTGACCATTTGCCAATGTGAAATCAAGTCCAGCTAGAGATTGTTCCTGTTTTTGATCATCAGATAATTTACCGAAAATCGCTTCTGTTTTAATGGGACGGGAATGGTTTAACGCGTTGGCTCTGTGCATTAACTTCAACGTCAACAAAACATCATCAGCCAGACTCGTGGCAACTGCTCGAAAATGATCATCGGATTGTAAAATTTGAAAATCAGGCAGTTCAATTAAATCATGGGCACTTCTTTGGCTGAGTTTTTCCAATTCCTGATCATTCAAATCATGAAAATTAGTTGCTTTGCCAATTAAACGATTAATAACCTGTTCGAAGATCGAATGATAATAAGTACCGGACAAAGCAGCATCGACCATAAATTGATTACGTTTTTTTAGCCGTAAGCCATATTGAAGAAAGTATTCATAAGGATTACTGTAATATTTTTCAATTTGGGAAATTGAAAGTCTCAAATCCTCGCCAAATAATTTATTAATCAATTCCGAGCGTAAGGTAACCGACTGGTTAGTGTAATGAAGAGCCTGAAGTATTTTTTGGAAGTGAGGATTGCGATCAATTAGCAAATCAATCAAACCGTCAATAAAATTTTCGCCAAAATTTTGGGCACTTTGGCTCAAAATGGCAGCAGAACTATTAGGCGTTCCCAAATAATTGATCAAATCCGCCTGTGACCGAGGTAGATCGGGAATTTTCTTAATCTCAAGATCAGAAACATTTTTCAGAGCAAGACGCCTTAAATAAGGTGACAATTCGTTCTGTTTTCCATCAAGCTTAAGTTTTGAATAGGAAAAAACAACTGCATCAGTAGCCGACAAGACAGAAGAATAGAAACGGAAATTTTCAGCAGTCATTTGTTGGCGGCTGGTGTCTTGAAGATAGTAAGATTTCTTTGCCTTTGAAAAATCATCGATTAACTGCAGACGATCAAAATCATCGATTAAACTGTTGGAATTAGTTTGAGCCGGAAGACTGGCATCACTGGCATCGATAAAATAAAGTATTTTAAAATCATTTCTTTGAACAATTCCGCTTTCAGAAACGGTAATTTGGTCAAGACTGGCAGGAATTCCAGAAAAACTGGCAGCTGCAAAACCATCTTTTAGAATTTGTAAAAAATCTTTTTGGCTATATTCTTTGTCTCCAATCAATTGATCGACTTCATTCAAAGTTGAAATAAGCAGCTTCCAAGTTTGTAAACCACGATCATCTCCATCATTAGCTTGACTAAGCAAAATTCGATCGACTTGTCGATCGGTTAACCAACTATAAAGCGTTTTAACAGCCTGATGATAATTTTCAACCCTTGCGAATTTGTCTTGAAAATCATCAAGAATTTCAAGAATAAAATGATGCATTTGATTAATCAATCTATTAATTTGCCGATCGATTTTTTGGTCGTTGCTTAAATCTTGTTCATCCGAAATCTGAATTAACTGGAATTCCTCTTGACGCCAAGCTTTTTCTTTAGGATTATTAGCCAACAGATAATTTTCTAAATAATCCAAGGCCGTTTGGAAATCATCTTTTAGTTGCCAAGAAAAAAGGCCAGTCCGAAAAATTTTCATAATTCGGTCATAGGCAAACTCATTGAAAGGACCTAATAAATTTTCAATCAAAGAAGCAAGCGGGTGATCCGACATACGTATATCTTTGTCGAGAAAATAAGGTAAATCATAGCGATCAAAAATTTTTGGAATAATATTCTTATACTCACCAAGTCTCTGAGCAAGAACAAGAATATTTTTCGCTCGCAATTTCGGGTCATTAACCAATCGCTGTCTAATTGATCGAGCAACAAAATCAATTTCGTGTTCTCGATCGCTGGTAACAACGATTTTAGTTTGTGGAAAAGAACGTTTTTGATTTGTAAATCCCTGTGTTTCCAATTCGCGCCAGCTTCGTTCTAAATTTAGTTGTGAACCTGATAATGGGCGATTATTAGAAGCAATCCGAATTTTTGCCAAAGAGAACTCATCTTTAAAGAGCTGATTTGCTTTATAAAATAAATTTCCCTGCCCATAACGCTCACTTTGCTGGTCTCCTAGCAGGGATAAAACAATTTCAGAATTTTTACCCAATTGTTGTTTTCTGTCTGCAGCAAGCAAAGCTTTAACAAGTGATAGTTCGCTTGCCGTGAAACCGGAAAAACCCTCGAAGTAAAAATTACAATTTTTTAAATCAATTTGACTAATTTGAGCAGCAAAATTTCTAAGAGCATCATCAGCCAACGAATAGTTTTTCAAACTTGGTAATATTTTTACTTCAATTAAGGCAAGTACTTTAATTTTCTCCGACAGACGGTCACTGGATTGATGAAGAGATAAAATTTCTGTTGCCGTCAGACCGGAACGCCAAATTTCCAACAATTGCTCGGCAACATTAGCGACAAAGCCGGGCATTCGTGCCGAACGAGCAAAAATACTTAGTTTTTCGATTGGGAGTTCTCTTAAAACCTGGCCAACCAAAATCGAAATAGCCTGATTTGAAATAGTTGTTTTTTGGTCGCGCTCTTTTGTCAAAGCCCACGCAAGGCGAGATAACGAATAAACCTGCAGACGTGAAAAGGCTTCAGCTTCCTGATCGTTTTGGCCCAACAACAGACCAAATTTTTTTAAAACATCTACTTCGGCGGAGAATTTAATATGATTTGGAACAATGTAAAAGAAACGCGCCTCGGGATCTGCTCGGTATTTTTCATAAATCCGTTCCAATAGTTCGCTGCGAAAATCCTTGTCAGCGAATCCTCTGACGATTTCTAAAGTCATAAATCAATTTTATCATCGTAAAAAAAGCTTCGTTAGATAACATGCAGCTTTAAAAATTAAAAAATATTTTAGTAAATAATTTAGTAAATTTATTACTGAAAGCGCTTTCTATTTGCTAATTTTTGCTGTAACATTTATTAAAGAAAGTGGTGGAGATGAATTAAAGCAGTTCCAGCATTTTCAGCAACTATTTTTATTAGTAAAAATATGGATAAAATGATTTGGAGGCAAACGTATGGTAGATAAAAATAAAAAAATAATTATTGATCCTCAACAGTTCGCTCTAAACGTTATTGGTGGAAATCAAAAACTACCGGACGAAGAAAACAAAAAATATATTAAGCGCCAATTAACTTTATATCTCGAAGCGCTATTCTTAGTCCAGGACTTCAATGACCTGGAAAAGAATCAATTTGCTTTATCAAAAGCTGCTCAGCGTGATGAAATTCTCGAAAAAGTTATCGAGCATCGCTACCACTAACCAAGATTGAAAATAGGAGAAAAAATAAATGAAACAAATTAAACAATATATATCCTATGCCTTTGGTGCATTCGGACACGATGCATTCTACGCGACACTGAGTACTTATTTCATGATTTTCGTGACCAGCCAGCTTTTTTCGTCAAGCGATCATTCACTCGACGATAAAATGATTGGTTACATTACAACGATGATAGTTGTAATTCGTTTAGCCGAAATCGCTTTCGATCCTTTGATCGGTGGAGTTGTCGATAACACGCGAACTCGTTGGGGAAAATTCAAACCTTGGATCATGATCGGGGCAACAATCAGTTCGATTGGTTTAGTCCTAATATTTACAAATTTTGGTGGGCTGAACTACAGTAATCCGGTTTTATATTTAATTCTTTTTGGAATTGTGTTTGTTATTTTGGATGTTTTTTATTCATTCAAAGACACCGCTTTTTGGTCAATGCTGCCGGCTTTTACACTGAGTTCGTCAAAACGGGCAAAGTTTAGTAGTATTGCTCGTTTAGGATCAACACTTGGCTCACAGGGTGTCATTATCGTTATTGTTCCTTTGGTTACAATTCTTTCTGGAATGTTTGGAGCAAAAAGTGGTCAAGAGAACCAAACCGGTTGGCTCGGTTTCGCGGTGGTCATTGGCTTGATTTCTTTTCTTGGAGCTCTGACAACCTCAATTGGTACCAAAGAGGAACACAATATTATTCGTGAAAACACCGAAAAGATTCACCTGATTGATGTTTTTAAAGTTATTTTCAAAAATGATCAATTAATGTGGCTTGCTTTATCTTATTTCATGCTCGCCTTTTCTTATACTGTTACTAATTCCCTTTTTATTTATTATTTCAAATACGTTATGGGAGAATCCGGTTCTTTCTATATTGTTGGTATTATTACTGCAATTTTGGGAATTATTTCCGTTTCACTTTTCCCAACGCTGGAAAAATTAATCCATCGTAAGGCAATCTACGTTGGTGGAATCGTTATGATGCTGATTGGCTACACGATCTTTATTTTTTCCGGTACCAATGTCGTCGCTGTCCTAATTGGGATTTCTCTGCTTTACTTCCCTTACCCATTGATCTTTTTGGCAGCTTTGATGACAATTACCGATAGTGTTGAATATGGTCAGTTAAAGAGCGGCAATCGAAATGAGTCGGTTACTTTAGTTGTTCGTCCTTTGCTTGACAAACTTGGTGGAGCTTTTGCTAACGGAATTGTTGGTATCACCGCAATCTTCTCCGGTATGACCGGCAATGCCAAACCAAGCAGCATCAGCGCTCATGAGTTATTGAATTTCAAATTCTATATGTTTTATGGTCCAATGGTCCTACTAATCCTTGCTGCATTGGTCTATTTCTTCAAAATCACTTTAACAGAGAAAGAGCACGATAAAGTTATTACCGAGCTCGAAAATAAATTATCCCACGGGGATAACAAAAAAATTACAACTACAGGAATTTAGTAAATATTAATAAAAAGGAGTAATATTTTGGAAACTTTAGACAAGAATTCTTTATCAAAGGAATTTAAAGAGCAATTCAAAAAGACCGCGGAAAAAGTTTTCTTTTCTCCAGGACGTATAAATTTGATTGGTGAACATACTGATTACAATGGGGGCAATGTTTTCCCTTGTGCAATCAGTATCGGCACTTATGGTGTTTATGCAGCCCGTGACGATCAAACAATTAGAATGTACTCTGCTAATATTCCTGATCAAGGGGTCGTTAGTTTTCAACTAAGCGATCTTGAATATCACAAAGAAGATGGTTGGACTAATTATTTAAGGGGTGTTTTGGCTAATCTGGTTTCACGCGGCTATAAATTCGATCATGGTTTTGAACTTTTTATCCACGGAAACTTGCCTGATGGCGCCGGCCTTTCCTCGTCAGCTTCGATTGAGTTACTAATGGGAACAATTCTAAAGAATGTTTTTTCCTTGGAAATTTCCCAATTGGATCTTGTCAAAATCGGACAAGAAGTTGAAAACAATTATATCGGCGTTAATTCGGGAATTATGGACCAGTTCGCCGTAGGCATGGGAAGAGCCGAACAAGCAATTCTACTTGATACAAATACAATGAAATACGAATACGCCCCAGTTAAACTTGGTGATAACGTAATCGTTATCATGAGTACCAACAAACGGCGCGAACTTCAGGACTCTAAATATAATGAACGTCGTTCACAGTGTGAAGAAGCTTTAAAACGCCTTCAAGCAAAATTGACTATCAAATCGCTCGGTGATCTTTCGATTGAAGCATTTGATCAGGCCTCTTACTTAATTAATGACGATATATTGATTCGTAGGGCACGCCACGCTGTTTTTGAAAACCAGCGAACTTTAAGAGCATTCGATGCCTTAAAAAATAATGATCTGACAACTTTTGGTCAATTAATTAACGCTTCTCATGTTTCACTACACTTCGACTACGAAGTAACCGGTAAAGAACTGGATACTTTAGTAGAGGCTGCTTGGAAACAGCCTGGCGTTCTTGGAGCACGAATGATCGGTGCCGGCTTTGGTGGCTGTGCGATCGCAATTGTTGGAAAAGATTATGTCGACGACTTCAAGAGAAAAGTCGGCAAAAGTTATCAAGAAAAAATTGGTTACCCGGCTGACTTTTATATCGCAAAGATTTCGGACGGTCCAAAAGAGATTAAAGATAATTAATCCTAAGATATAAAGGAGGAGGCAGCAAGTTAATGTCGGCACTGGATAAATTCGTTACAGCAGTGATTAAATCCGATTCGGGTTATCAAGAAATGGATCGTATTTACGTTGAAAATAAAATTCATGCACTAGTTGGAGACGATGATAGCGTAAAGGAAAAAGACGATCAGCTATTAAATTTAAGAACTGCTTTAATTGAGACGGCAATTAAGAACGGCAAAATCGAAAACAGCTTATCGGCTCGCAACATTCTGGATGCAGAACTGATGGACCTGATAACTCCTTTGCCTTCGGCTATCAACACAACATTCTGGAACCTTTATCAAAAAAGTCCCAAGATGGCAACGGACTATTTTTATAAGATCAGTTGCGACAATAACTATATTAAAACGCAGGCAATTGCAAAAAATATTTCTTTTCCAGTTAAAAGCAACTATGGCGATTTGGAAATCACAATTAATTTATCAAAACCGGAAAAAGATCCAAAAGCAATTGCTGCTGCTGCCAAACAAAAAGACCAGCATAGTTATCCGCTAGACCAACTCTGTCTTGAAAATGAAGGTTATTTGGGACGCGTGGATTACCCGGCCCGTAGTAATCATCGAGTAATCCGTCTAACTCTTGGCGGAGAAACCTGGGGCTTTCAATATTCTCCTTATGCCTATTTTCAGGAACATTCGATTTTTCTTTCAAAAATTCATCGTCCAATGATAATCAATCAACATACTTTCAGCAATCTATTGGAAATTGTTCGTATTTTCCCAGAATATTTTGTTGGCAGCAATGCCGATTTGCCGATTGTTGGCGGGTCAATGCTCAGCCACGATCATTATCAAGGCGGAAGGCACCTCTTCCCGATGATGAAAGCAAAAATCGATCGACCAATTAATTTCGGAGTTAATGGTATCACTACCGGGATTGTTAAATGGCCAATGTCGACAATTCGCTTAATCAGCGAAAATCAGGAGCAGTTAGCTGAAACTGTTAATTTAATCCATAAAAAATGGATGAATTATTCAGACAAAACAGTTGATGTCAGAGCATATACCAATGGTGTTCGTCACCATACCGTAACGCCAATTGTTCATTTCGAAAACGGAAAATACATTTTCGACGTCGTTTTACGCGACAATCAGACCTCGGTTAAATATCCGGATGGAATTTTTCATCCCCACCAAGATGTTCAACACATTAAAAAGGAAAATATCGGTCTGATCGAAGTTATGGGGCGAGCAATCCTGCCTGCCCGTTTAAAAAACGAACTAAAAGAAGTTGCTTCATACCTGCTTCAGCAGCCAAATCAAATGGCTGCCTACCATCGTGAATGGGCCGATCAATTAAAAAAGCAATATAATTTCACAAAAGACAATGTTAATTCAATTTTGGATAAAGAAGTTGGGCTTACATTTTCCAGAGTTCTCGAAGATGCCGGTGTTTTCAAATGGGATCAGCAGGGGCAAGCTGCCTTTAATCGTTTCATAGAAAGCCTGCATAATAACTGAGAAACAAAACTGCATTAATCACATTTATTCATTAGGACTATTGAGCACAGTTAGGACAAGAGATGGCAACAACACTAAAAGATATCGCAGAAAAAACTGGTCTTTCGCCGACCACTATCTCCCGAGTCCTTAATTATGACAAATCGCTTTCTGTCAGTGAGGAGACTAGGGAACAAATTATCTCAGTAGCAGAAAAATTAAATTATATAAAAACTCATCATCGTTCATCAGCGATTTCGACAAAAAAAATCGCCTTAATCCAATGGTATTCGGAGGAAAAAGAACAGGATGATTTGTATTATTTAATGATCCGCAAAGGGGTCGAAAAACGTGGACAACAGCTGGGAATTGAAGTCATGAATATTTTTAAAAACGATACCAGTACTTTGGAAACCGATATTGACGGCATTATTGCAGTTGGAAAGTTTAGTCCCGATCAGGTAAAAGATCTTGCCTTGGTAACTGACAAAATCGTTTTCGTTGACGATGATCAATTCACCGAGGGCTTTGATAGTGTATTAACCGACATTTCCCTAGCTATGAAAAAGGTTATCGATTTCTTTTGGAAAGAAAAAATTCGCGATATCGGTTTAATTTACGGCGAAGAAGAAACAACTGATCATTTACGGAAAATTATCGACCGGCGCTATATTGCTTTTAAAAAAGAATTAAGCGAAAAACACGCATACAGCCCGGAACTGATTTTTAAAGGCGATTTTACAAATGATTCCGGCTATCAAGTTATGAAAGACGCGATCAATAAACTTGAAGACCGTTTGCCGCATGCTTTCTTTATTTCCAATGATCCAATGGCCGCCGGGGCTTTGAAAGCTTTAAGAGAAGCAAAAATTGAAATTCCTAAAAGAGTCAATATTTTTAGTTTCAACGATACCTCACTAGCCAGTTATGTCTATCCAGAACTCAGCTCTGTAGCTGTGGGAACCGAAGAAATGGGCATAACAGCAATCAATATGCTAAAAGATCAATTGCTAGCCGACAAACAGCCCTTGGCCAAAAGGGTTGAATTAGAAACTCGTTTGATTTTTCGCCAAAGCACTTTATGATCGATTATTTAAAAGAATCGAGGTAATATTTTGAAAATCGAAACAAAAAAATTCGGAGAAATAAACGGAGAAACAGTAACTAAATATACTCTGATTAATCGTCACGAAACAAAAATATCTTTAATTACTTTGGGAGCTACCTGGCAGGATTTTTCAATTAAAGAAAAAGACGGACGCCATCAACTATTAGTTAACTTCGACAACTTAGAAGATTATGTCAAGACTCCTTATTATCTCTGCAAAGCGGTTGGCCGGGTTGCCGGAAGAATAGCTGGAGCCCAATTTTCAATCGCTGATAAGAATTATCATATTGAAAACAATGAAAAAGATTATGCTTTGCACGGTGGCAGCCATGGTTTTTCTTTTATTAATTGGTCAGCCGAAAGCAGGTCGGATGAAAAACAAGCCAGCGTTATTTTTAAACACTATGTTAAATCAAGCGATGACCAATATCCGGGAAATTTAGAAGCAACAATTATTTATACTTTGACCGAAAATGATCGAGTGACCGTTACTTTTGTGGGAAAATCTGATCAAACAACTCTCTTTAATCCAACTCTGCATGCTTATTTCAATGTGACTGATTCTCAACATGATTTAAAAACACAGTGGTTGAAAATAAATAGTAGCAAAAAGCTGGAATTAAATGCTAATAAAATTCCAACCGGCAATTTTTTGCCAGTAAAAGGAACTGATTATGATTTTCAACAAAAGGAAAATCTTCAAGATGTATTGGATAAATTAAAAAAAGATCAAAATACCATTGAATTGGATGATATATTTTTGGTTACGCCTAACAGCCAGGAACCGGTTGCTGAAATCGGCGACTCAACCGATAAACGCAGAATTAAAATCTATTCACAAAGAAACGCCGTTGTTGTTTTCACGACTAATCCGCTTGATCCAGAGCGTGAGAAGCAACATGATTTTAATGCTTTGGCAATTGAATGCCAGACCCTGCCTGATGCAATCCATCATCAAAATTTCGGTGATATAATTCTGCCGGCTGGCAAAACAGCTGTTTATAATATTGCTTATCAATATGAACACTAAAAAACAATTTTAAAAAGCATTGCGAAAAAAGCAGTGCTTTTTAATTTTGAAAAATAACTATGTATAGCAAGACAGCATTTGTTAAATTATTGTTTGTAAAAACATTTGGAATAGAAAAACTATTTCACGATCCTTCATCGACCAATCGATTTAACTGAAAGTGGCATGGCTAATAAATATGCTCAATAACACTACTGCTGTTCTATATGAAAATTAATCAAATTAATTCTCTGAATTTTCCTGTAGTTATCAGGATCCCATCACTTAGAGCAAATTTAGATAAATTATCTAAAAAAATGTTAACTGGAGAATGAAAGACTATTACGATTATTCATTCAAATTTTCCGGAGAATAGTCCTTTGATAAAGAAAAAAATTTTCAGCAGGCCTGCCCTCAACACTTAGATGTTCATAATGACAAGGTGATATTATATTATTAAATTGTTTGGCAAAAAATTGGCTCAATTGGATTTCGACCAAACAAACCGTAGCAACACAGGGATAGCAGAAAATAAAATCACACTAAGAATCAAGAGAGAAAAATGAACTATTTTAGCAACTACCGCAATCTTCCTAAAGAAATATACATTATTTTTATTTCTCGGATCATCGATGCGGCCGGATCCTTTGTTCAACCGCTTTTAACTTTGATTTTAATCGAAAAAATCGGGCTAAGCGCTGCCGAATCAGGTTTCTATATTACAATTCAGGGAGTTTTATCTGCTCCGGGAATGATTATTGGTGGAAAACTTACCGATTTACTCGGCCGTAAAAAAATTATTCTCCTATCACAAATACCCGGGGCATTGGTTCTGATGTTTTGTGCTTCGATCAAAAGCTCATCGATACTATTGGTCTATTTTTTAATTCTCTCTTCGATTCTTTATTCCATTTCCTCCCCGGCGTATGATGCCCTTTTGGCCGATATAACTATTCCAAAAAATCGTCAAGCCTCTTATTCACTGTCCTATATGGGCTGGAATTTAGGTTACGCAATCGGGCCAATACTTGGTGGCTTGTTGTTTAAAAATGCTTTGCCTTTTCTATTTTTTGGTGATGGAATAACAACTCTAGTATCTATGGTATTGGTGGCAACCTTCATTGGCGAAACAAAAGGAAAAAAGGACCAGGAAATAGATTTCGCCAAACGACCGCTTGAAATTAGTCAAGAAGGATCTGTGTTCCGTATATTACTTCAAAGACCGATAATTATTTGCTTTGCTTTAATTCTGTTTTGTTACGAATTTGTATATGCTCAATGGGGATTCGCGCTTCCTTTACAACTTTCTGATTTGTTTGGTAAAAACGGGGCCTTTTTGTACGGAACTCTTGCAAGTTTCAATGGAATTCTTGTAATTATTTTGACACCTTTATTAACAAAAATTACAAAAAAAATCTCCGCAATTACTGTGATGTCGATTGGTGGTTTCTGTTTTGTTGTTTCTTTTGGTTCGTTGGCTTTTGTTCATGTATTGTTCCCTTTCTACTTTGATTTATTCCTTATGACCATCGGCGAAATCTTAATTTCAATTAATTCTTCGGTTTTCATTGCCAACCATACGCCGCTTTCCCATAGAGGAAGAATTAGCGCAATTATCCCGATAATTACCGGAGCCGGTTATGTATTTAGCCCGATTGTGATGGGAAATTTTATCAGTTACGCTTCGATTAAGGACGCATGGTTCTTGGCAGGAGGAATTGTATTTATCGCGGCCTGCTTGATGTCTCTTTTGAAAAGAATTGATAATTAAAAAGATTTTTAAATCATGATAAACAAAATATAAAAAGCAGTTACCAGTATTAACCAGTAACTGCTTATGCATAATAATACTCGAAATATTTAGTTTACTTACTTAATATCTTTAACATCTTTTTTAGCTCCAAAGAACATGCTGGAAATAAGAGCTAATAGAAAAGCTACAACTCCGCTCAAACAAAGTCCAATGAATCCAAAATCAATACCTTTAGGATTAATGAAACACGGCAGTCCCAAAGGCCCGCTGGCGCCAAAAGCATACAACTTAGAACCGGAAAAACCGGCAATCGCACCACCGATTCCAGCAGATAAAAAGCTGGAAATCATAACCTTTTTACGTGGGATTAAAACTCCATAAAGAGATGGTTCATTAATACCGAAAAAGGATGATATAAAAGCCGGTATGGCAATACTGCGTTCCTTAGGATCTTTAGTACGAAGAAAAACACCCAAAACCGAACCCATCGAAGCTAGAGCACCAGCAAAAATTAATGGATTAATAACATCATAACCATGTTGTGCAATATCTATCGCAAACAATGGAATAATTGCCCAATGCAAACCAAACATCACAAGAATACTCCAAAATGTTCCTAAGAACAGACCTGCAACACCCGCATTCAAACCAATCATTGCAATGACAAGTTTACTCAATCCATCTTGAATAACCATCGCAATCGGTCCAATAATAATTAAACCCAAAGGAGCCGCAATTAACAAGGTAAAAAACGGAACGAAAAATGCTCGTAAAATGGCTGGCAAATTTTTATTCAACCATTTATAAATATGGCTAGCTACCCAAACAATCAAGATGATAGGAATCACAGTAGTTGAATACGTTTGTGTAACAACAGGAATTCCCAAAAAACTTAACCGTACCGGTAGAGAAAACGCGGTACCAGCAAACAATGTATATAAACTTTTGCTAGTTGCTGCGGTAACTAAGGTTGGATAAACTAGAATTCCTCCCAAAGTTATTCCATACAATTCTTTCATGCCAAATCGTTTTGCGGCACTCCATCCCAACGCAACCGGAAAGAAATAGAAAAGAGCATCGCCAAGAGCATATAAAATCACATATGTTCCACTAGTTTTAGACATAATTCCAGTAACTGTAAATAATGAAACAAGCGCCTTAAACATACCGCTTGCCATCAATATTCCCAATACAGGTTGGAAAATCGAACTAATCAAGCCTAAAAATCTTGAAAATAATCCTTCTTGTTTTTGCCCTTTTCCATCGTAATTTTTTTCATCATTCTGTCCTTGATCAGGGGGGACTTCTTCTTTATTTTGAAAACCACCAACTTGTACTAAAGCGTCATATACCTCGTCAACTTGAGGACCGATGACAACTTGATACTGTCCTCCGGCATGAATAACATCCATTACGCCATCCATGTTTTTAATCACGGTATCATTAGCTTTGCTTTCATCTTTTAAATGAAAACGTAATCGGGTAACACAATGAATAACATCATTGACATTCTCTTTTCCGCCCACATTCATCAAGATATTTGTGGCTAATTCTTTATAGTCCATAATTAGTATCTCCATTTTTTTCAACGATTATCTCGGATAATCCTTGTGTGACTTGAGTTCCAATATTCTTAACGCTAATATTCACGGAAGAACCGTTAGTAACAACAAGCGAGGTAATTAAATCGATTTTCTTTTCCTTCATAAAATTGCGATTGATTCTTAACAAAGGTTTGCCAATTTTAACCTTTTCCTCTTTGGACACAAGACTAGTGAAACCTTCTCCATGCAAATTAACCGTGTCTATACCAACGTGAAGCAATATTTCAATTCCGGAAACACTCATCAAACCAATTGCGTGTTTTGTAGAAGCAATCATCAAAACGCTGCCTTGGCAAGGTGAAAAAATTGTATCTCCATCATAGATAAAGGCTGCTCCGTCGCCCATAACTTTTTTGGCAAATAAAGGATCGGGAACTTCTGACAAATCAACACATTTTCCCGTTACCGGCGCAACAATTCGTTTATCAGGATGCTTATTTTTGTTTAAAAAGGCAAACATGTTTTTTCCTTTCAACTGAGATTAATTTTTAAATAAATTAGATAAAGCGCTTTCATTTATCTTTAAAAAAAATTACTTGTCTATTAATTGACCAGATTGAATTAACTTGGCAACAATTTTTTCGGCCTCTCCTGATGGAACTGGATTACCAATTGTTTCAAACGAAAGTCCGTATTCCCTTTCTGGCAAAAAGTAATAATGAAATCCGTTTGCATAACCAGCAATAATCGCAACTTTATTAGTCGATGATTTCATAGTTAAACCGAATTTAGATCCGAGTTCGCCCGGGAAAATATAGAAACGCAAATTTCCAATATCCAAAACCTCAAATTGCAATAATAAATTGTAATTATTAAGCTTCAACTGTTCCTGACATTTGCTGATCAGCTCTGTTGCCGGTACACTTCCTTTAAGAAGAAGTTCTCCGGATTTAATATCGCTGATAGTTTGCTGCAGCTGATCATGATATTTTTTCATATTCGGGTGAATCGAATGACTAAGGGTTTGAAAAACAATTGAGCCAAATTCAACTTGTTTTGTAATAGGAATACCGATAACCTTCTCGGCAAGTCCGGAACTAGCTCGCTCCAACTCAGCAAAATCTTTTCCTTGCCGATCGTTTCGATTACTTGAATCTGCTGCAGCACCGACAACCATTAATGGATAATATCCCCACTGTTCTCCAAGTTTTTGACAAGTTTGACCAGCTAAATCACCCGTTAATTGATTATTATCTGGACCAAGGACAGTAGAATGAGTAGCCCAATTCAAGAGGCAGGCAAAGGCTTCGTTTTGTTTGTTATAAAATTTGATGACAATAATCTGATTGTCGGCCAATTCTCCTGGATGATTACGATTACTGTAATAGCCAGTAATAACTTCTTTTCCATATTTTGCGGTTGCGACTTGAAGATTAACTAAACATTTTTCAAAAGCCTTAATAATTGTTTCAATCAGAAAATCATAGTATTGCTGGTTGAAATGACCCGTCTCCCAATGCTTATGAAAATCCCTAATGGAGCTATGATCATGGGTAACACAGAGAATTATTTGGTCACGTGAAATTCCATAAAGTTCATTCAATTTGCTTTTAACTTCCTCGACCATGTCATCTTCAAGTTCCAACAGGTCGGCAGAAAGAACAAAAACACGATCATGATTGCCATTATCGAAAAGCAATGCATTACAGAAAATATCATCATGAATACCGGCAGCGGGATTATTCCGAACCGGAGTTTTGTAACCCAACAAATAAAATTTACGATAACTGGGCGAAATACAATAACGCGCTGTTCCAATTTTCATATTAACGACCTCCATTTTTATATTTTGTACACATAATCAAACTTCGCCTACTATTGCACAGCCCTGACAATTCGATTGAGAAAAATTTGATCGGATCCTTGACCAATCTTGGTATTCATAGCTGTATAGGTATGCCGAATAAAATCACTATCTTCCGGCAAATATTTCATTGCGCCATTTATAAGGGTACAGACAAATGTATTTTGATCATTAAATTTTTCTCTCAGCTTTTGGCCAAAAGAACTATTAAGTTCAGGCATAGTCCCAATCATTGCTAAATTATTTAAATGCAGGATATCAATAGGAAGAAAAAGCGAATTACCAGTTTTTTCAAATTGATAATTTTTAGACGGCCGCAAAGCTTTTGTTGCATATTTGACCGTTTGTTCTGGTACATAAGCAGAATAATGATTAATTTTTATCTCACATTTATTAGTAAATTTCTTTGTTTCAACTACAGCCTTTTGAACACCTTGACTAAGCTTTATCCCAAGCTGATCGGCCAAAGAATATGCTTCTTCATGAATGCTCAAACATACAAGCTGATTATCTTTTCCAAACTGCCAGTTTGTTCCTTTAAATACTGGTGCTTGATCACCAGCTGATCCCGGGAGAAAAATTGCTACCGAATCGTTACCGAGCTTATTCTCGATATCATTAGATGCTTTACCGACTAAGTCCGAGGAAATTAAAAGTTCTCCGTTCTTTGTCGAAACATTGTCTGTTACCGATGCTTGTACATCAAAGTTATAAAGAATTGAAATAACATTATTATTTTCCTGCTTTAAAATTATCGTTCTTACATCGTGATTTGAATATTCGTCATCATTACGACCGAGCCACCAGCCTAACCGTGTCGGTATATTCCTATTAATATTCAAAGGGCAGGAACTGTGGGAAAAACCGATCTTAGCTGGTTTCATGGAAGAAAGAGCTTTATTGGCTGCCTTTTTTAAAGATGATGACGTTCTAAAAAGCATCATAGAAATAATTTTTTCTTCATCAGCGTTTCGTGATTCCACAGGAATATGCGGGGCAGAAAAAGTATGAGAAACGGAAATCCAAATATTGCTTTCGTCTATATTTGTTAATTGATGAATTATTTTTTTGTAAAAATCGATTCTGTCTTTTGTTAAAGACGTTAGTTCAATTGACACGAACGCAAAATGCTGGTTACTATTAATTAAAAGCACCCGAATATATAAATCATCATGGATTCCCGTAAACTGTTTGATTGGAAAATCTTCTTTGGAAAAATTTATTTTGGCCTTTCCGGCACCAGCTAGAAAAGAATTATTCAGCACTTCATCATCTCCTTTTACCTCTTTATTTAATGCCATATATCCTTTCTGCGTTTTTAAATAGAAGCATATCCTTTTCGTCTTGGCTAATTGGCAAACTGTTAACATATTGCGGTCCGCCGATTAACCAATCTTTTTTTACAGGATAGGAGGAACCATAGATAATATGGTCGGCTCCCAAAACTTCGACAGCACATTTTAATTCAGCTTTTCCCCATGGCTGGGCATGAGACATTTCAAAATAAATATTGTTCTTTAAAGATCGTGCCACATCCAAACTGCCTGCATCGAAACGCCCATTACCGGAGTCATTCGGGAAAAACATATTCTTATAGGCGAAATAACCACCTCCGAGCATAGAATGAATCATTTTCAAATTCGGTAAATCTTTAAACATTCCACTGAAAATTTCTCGAGTGACAGCAATCGTTTGATCCTCGCAACGTCCATATGATCTTCTTAAATTGTTGTAATCAGTCAAGGAATTATATTCAACAGGTACAGGAGTATGGTGAATATACACAGGAATATTTAGATCGTTGGCACATCTCAATAGAGGCCTAAACATAGGATCATCTAAATATTTATTACCATAATGAGCAGAAAGTTGTAAACCATTCATGTGAAGTTCGTTAATGCAACGCTTTAATTCCCGCAAACTGTCGGCATCCCCCGATGGGGGTACAACAGCCAAGGCCCTAAATCGACCATTGCTTTTTTTAACTGTTTCAGCCATTTGGTTATTAAATTGAATACATAAATCCAAATCCAACCACTCCTGGCATCCCGGTAATTTCATAATGCCGATATCAACGCCGGCCTGATCCATATTTTGCAATTGAGCGGATAAATCATAGTCTCCTTGAAAATAATTAAGATTTTCCGAACCTTCCGGTTTTTCTATTACAAACTCACGCTTATTTTTTTCTTTTTCTCGTTGATATGCATAAACACCATATTCTCTTGGTATCACCCGAAGAAAATGATTAGTCATTTTCTCTGAAACAAAAATTTCATTTGGCAGCCAATAGATATTCGCGTCAATAATCAAAATAATAATCTCCTGTTCTAAACATTGAAAGTAAGCGCTTACTTTCAACACATATTATAGGCCGCAAAACATCCCTCCTTATTTCTGTTTAAGGGGGCACTTATTCCTGGCACGAATAAGTAACTATGATTAATAATCCTAAATAATCAATATAAGCATGGCTGCAAATGTATTTTTCCTTTTTCGTTATAATTATTTTTAGTAAGGATAGATCTTTACGGAGGCAATCAATGGATTCGGAATATCTGAAAACATTCGTAACTTTGGCAAAGGGCAAAAATTATACGCAGGCAGCAGATTTACTTTACATTTCGCAATCATCGTTAACAAAAAGAATTCAAAAAATCGAAAAGCAGCTAGGTGTTAATCTATTTAATCGAAATACAAAATCTGTTGAACTCAGTAAGTATGGTTATATATATTTGGAATACGCCGAAAAAATTCTTCAATTAGAACAAGAATGCCTTAAAAAAATTGACCAGGCAGTAGTTCATGAAAACTCGCTAATAATTGGTTCGATTCCTTCAATTGGCCAGTATGGTATTTCTAAAGAAATTACCAATTTTATAAAAGATACAGGAGCTGAAATAAAAATAATTACCGAGCCTTCCGGAAAATTGGAAAAATTACTTCATTCCAATCAGTGCGATTTTGCCTTTATTCGCGAAGTTAAAGATAAAAAATATTCCAAGCAAATACCTTACGCGGAAGATCAAATGGTAGCTGTTTTACCAAAAAATCACCATCTTGCAAATCTGAAAGAAATTTCAATATCCCAGTTGGAAAAAGAGTTCTTTCTGCTTGAGCCAAAAGGTTCGCGTCCCTACAACCTCTGCGTAAATTTATGCAAAAATTATGGATTCGTTCCAAATGTTATTTATACTGACAGGCAAATTGAAAACATTGTTGATCTTGTGGCTGACGGAATGGGAATTTCATTGTTAATGAGCAAACTCGTTCCAAAGGAAACATCGAGAATCGTTTCAATACCAATCAAACCAACAGTATCGACAAGCATATCGCTATGCTACATGACAGATGCTAATTTAACCGATTTAAAAAGAAAATTTATTGCCTATATAAAAAATAGATGACCTGTATCGTTTGCAAAATCATTCTTTTTGTTGTTATAATCCCATTTGAACGTTAAATAAAATATTTAACAACTCAGGTGGCTGAAAGCCAGAAGTAAGCGGCTTTTGTACTTGTATATTCTTAGGAATGTTGAAACTTATTTAATAACCATCAAAATTAAGTCAACTCCGATTCTGAGAAAAAGTACTGTTGTGTCAAAAAAATGATGCAATAGTCATTGAAGTATTATCAGAAATTGGAGTTTTTTATGCAAAAAGATAACCAACCGGTTTCACTTCACGTCAAATTAGCAATTTTGGGTTTGGCAGGATTGGCATTTTGTGGTGTTTTGATTGAGACGTCCATGAATGTAACCTTCCCAACGCTCATGAAACAATTCGCCATTAGCCTTAACACGGTTCAATGGCTGACAACAGCTTATTTGTTACTTGTTGCGGCAACAATTTCAATTGCCGCCTATATTGAAAAGAGATTTGTTTTTAAAACAATTTTCTTTTGTTCGGGATTGCTCTTTATAATCGGTGTCATTAGTTCGGCCCTTGCACCAAATTTTTTAATTTTATTAATCGGCAGGTTGATTCAGGCTCTAAGTACCGGACTGGCGATTCCACTTTTAATCACAGAAATAATGCAGCAGATACCACAAAAGAAGCAGGGAAGCTACATGGGAATTGGTGGAATGGTTATTGCTTTAGCGCCTTCGCTCGGACCGACCTACGGAGGAATAATAACCCAGGATCTATCGTGGCGACTTATATTCTGGTTTGTACTTCCAGTTGGCTTGATTGCTTGGCTGATTGGACTTTATTTTATCGAGCAAAAGAATTCGCCAAGCAAAATTCCCTTTGCTTGGAAACAGTTCATAAGTTTAATCCTGGCCCTGATGGCAATTACAGTTGCTGTCAATAATGCCGGAATATACGGCTGGACTTCAATCGAATTCTATGGTTTTCTTTTAGCAGCAATTCTTTTATTAATTATATTTGTCAAGCTTTCCACAAACAGCAGCCAACCATTAATTAGTATTTCACTATTTAAAAAATGGGAGTTCGTCTGCCCTCTTTTGATTTATTTTCTGATTCAATTTATACAATTGTCTTTTACTTTTCTTCTGCCAAACTACGCCCAATTGATTCTTAAAAAGGGTGTAATGATATCAGGATTAATGCTACTTTCCGGAAGTTTGATTTCCGCAATCCTGCAACCTTTAACCGGCCGCATGCTCGATAATTTCAATGTGAAAACCCCACTCGTAATTGGTGCTTTTTTTCTTATATCCGCCACATTCTCTTTTATAATTTTTCAAAAATATTTATCAATTGTTTTAATCGCAATTCTATATGTTGTTTATATGATCGGTTTTAGTTTCGTCTTTAACAATTCGCTCACTTATGCCCTGCAAAAACTGCCATTAAAATTAATTTCCGATGGAAATGCAGTCTTCAATACTCTCCAACAATATGCAGGGTCGTTGGGAACATCGGTCGCTTCAGCACTTTTAGCGAACGGTATCAGTACAAATGGTCAACAAAGTAATTACAATGGCAGCCGACATATTTTTATTCTGGATTTTATCAGCTGCCTAATTGTAGTCATCTTGATATTTTTAATTCAAAAGAAAAAGGATAAATAGCTCCTGGAAAATTGACGAAAAATATTGTCGAAAATCTATTTTTTTGTTTGACCTTTCTTGACTTTCTGACCAATACTGACTATTATAATAACTGTAAGCGGTATGTAATATCACTTAGTTAATAGGAGGTATTTGATATGGCAAATGAAATAATGGACAGAAATGATGGACTAATGGATGTTTCCGATATGATGGGTAATCTGATGAGCAACTTCTTCGGACCGCGTGATGACTTATGGGAAAATGCTCGGCATAACAATTCGATTATGCGGACTGATGTTTCTGAAAATGAGAATGAGTATAGTCTAAAAATCGAACTCCCAGGTTTGGATAAGAAAAATATTAAGATTGGTTATTCAAATGACAATCTAACGGTATCGGGAGTTTTGAATTCCAGTGCCGAAGAAAAAGATAAGAAGAACAATATCGTTCGTAGTGAGCGTCGTTATGGCAATTACTCTCGCAGTTACTACGTACCCGGCGTAGATGAAAACAAAATCAGCGCTAAATATGAAAATGGTATTTTAAACTTGTCTCTACCAAAGTCCAATGAAAACCAAACTCATCATATTGAAATCCAGTAATTTAACATTTTTGAATAAAATAAAATCCCCACTTTTTAAGCGGGGATTTTTAGTAAAAAAACTATTTAAATTTCTTCAGATTAGCATCATCCGGTTTTAATCGCTGCCATTTCTCAGAAAGAAAATGATTATTAATCTTGTACTTTGGTGCCTTAGTAGGATGACTCAAAAAAGGATTTACTTTTTTATCAAAAGCTAACCAACCGCACCAGCCAAGATGAATCGTGTCCTGCATAAAATGAGGTTTTCCTCCATCTTTTGACAAATCGACAACATTATTAAAAGATTGAGACTTCAGCTGATATTTAATCTTTTTAACAGCCTGCTGATATTTGTTCAAATCAAGACCCGTATATGCTGCCCACTTACGATTGACAGGAGGAATAACGAACATCACATTAACGTTCAATTTAGCAAATTCATTTAGTATAAGCTGAAAATCGGAATATTCTGGAGATTGTATATAACTGATGTTTTTTTGTGCTCCTTTTAATCGTCTAAGACCAAAAGATTTGATTCGGCCACTGTAAAAACGATTTAAAATACCAAAACGATTGTTGGTAGTTTGTTTTGCAGCAACTTTGTTGGCCGAACGATTTAAATTTCGATAACTAAATTGTTTTGGTAGATATTTTGTTCTCGGTAAAATACGGCGATCATAATTATCGTTGATCTGCAGACGACTAAAAAGTTGGTCCTCGTGTTCAAGAACTATTTTTTCAAGATAAATTTCCCATTTTTCCTGCTTTGTAAGGTCTTTTCCTTTGGCAACTCGTTTATAGATATTTGTCAAAATACCTTTCTTATCTTGACCCTGAAGTTTTAAAAGACGCTGCGCAGCATAACGGTCAGTCTTTGAATTCGTATTAGAATCCAGCCATTCGGTTCCCTGAAGATTCGAAAAATAATAATTGAATTCAGTCGAGTCGACACCTTTTTTAACAAACCATTGTGGAGAAATAACAAAAATTGCCTGTTTATTTTTCAGTTCCGGCAAAATTGTCTGCATTGCAAAATATTGGGTTAGAGACTGTGTCCCACGACGACCGAGCAAAAATGGTCGATAATTTCGATGATATTTATTCGCTAGAACAGAAGGATGAAATTGATCCATTCTCTCCCACTCTGACGAACCAAAAAAAGGAACATAACGTGTTTCTTTATCAGAGAGAGCCTGTTTTTTTAGTTGCTGATTTTTAAAAGCAACAGAATTCAATGCAACGGCAGCTTTCTTTTCATCCTTAACCGAAAAATGCGAGTAGTTAAAAGGTGCAAACAATAAAATTAAAAGAGCCAAAAAAGCGACAATGACGGGTCCAAAAATCTGCCATAATCTTTTTTTCATTAGTTGTTTGACAACTCCTTAACTCTTGCAATCACTTTATTTGGAGTATCCCATTTACTACGGTCAAATTCCGAAACCGGTACATTAATCCCAAATTTATCCTGTAAGGCTAAAACCAAATCAACCGTTGCCATCGAATCCATCAAGCCATTATCAAAATAATTGTTATCCATTTGATTTGATAAATCTTCACCAGAAATATCTTCTAAAATTGCTAAAACTTCTTTTTCCATTATTACTCTCCTTATTTTTTAACAAACCATAAAGTATTTAAAAATCCCGAAAATAGCAGAAAACTTGCCATCACGACATGAAAAGTTAAAACAATCGCAATTCCCTGGGTAAACCAATTTGATTTGAGCCACTTTAAATGTTTTCGTTTAAAATGGAGCCACCAGTCATTAATCATTAAACCCAGGCCATGAAAAAGGCCATAAGCAATGTAATACCAAGTAACTCCATGCCAAAATCCCATTAACAACATGTTTAGAACATAAGCAACACTTGAATAAGTCGTTGATTTTTTGAACAAGCGCTTCTTTTTCATAACGAAGACCATCCGCATAAAAACAAAATCCCGAAACCAAAAACTTAAACTAATATGCCAACGATTCCAAAATTCCTTTAAATTTTTCGATTTAAAAGGTTGCCTAAAATTCATCGGCGTTTCAATTCCCATTAAATATGAAAGAGCGACGGCGAACAATGAATAACCGGCGAAATCGAAAAATAGATCAAAACCATAAACATACATCAAATAAAGCAAAGGCCAGGAAAGGCCTTTACCGGCCGAGATCGCCATTCGTTGCGCTTCTGGCAACATGATTGTGCCAAGAAAATAGGCCAAAATAAATTTATACAAAAATCCAAGAAAAATATATTGGACCGCTTTGCCAATCATTGTGACATATTTATCACGATCGGGAACATTATCATAATCTTTTTCAAAACGACGATATCGATTAATCGGTCCAGAAGAAATCGTTGGCATAAAAACCATGAATCTGAGAAAAGACCACCAGCGAAAATCTTTTTGAACCCCATCTCGCATTTCCATGATCATGCCGACAGCTCGAAAGGTTAGATAAGATATTCCAAGAAAACCAATAATCGACGGTGCCCCTTGATTGACCGCCGGAGTAATTTTAACTATCGTCAAAGGCATAATTGATAAGAAAGTCGCTAGATAAAAAAATAAAGTATTGTTTTTCCGAATACGATATTGGTGATAAGCTCCAACAACGAGCAATTGCCAAATTATATAAGCAATTAGCGCTATTCCTTGACCAATTTTGTCATTGGTGAACATCAAGATAATAAAAAATGTCGAGAAAATCGTTTCATAAATTTTAAAACGTCGTCCATGATAAAGACCGATAACCAATGGGACAATGGTGATTAATAAATATACAAAGTATTGAGGATCGGAATAAGGTTGAAGATTTGGAATTGCATTCCCAAAAAAATTAACCATTATTTACCTCAGCAATCGCTTTTTTAATATCAATTTTTCCGTTGACTGAAATTGGTAAACTCTTCTTATAAACAAAACGGCTTGGAATCATGTAAGGCATCATTATTTCTTTTAAATCTTCTTTAAGTGCTTTAGTCAGATCGAATTTTTCCGTAAAATCATTTTCCCTTGGAACAACCCAAGCCAAGAGCTGACTCACTTTATGATCATCATCATAACGTGGAATCGCAACGGCTTGTTTGATAAATATGCTCTTCATTAAGCAATGACTGACTTCTTCCAATTCAATTCGATATCCATGAAGTTTGATTTGGAAATCCTTTCTCCCGCCATAATGTAAAAGTCCTTTATCATCAAATCTGCCCAAATCACCAGTTCGATAAGCTTGTTGTCCTTTATAAGTAAAAAAAGCGTCTTGGTTTTTTTCTGGATTATTCAAATAACCCTTTGAAACACTCCGACCATATATCACAATCTCGCCAGTCAGTTTTTCCGGAAGCAATTGCTGCTGATTATCAAAAATCGCAATATGGGTATCCACCTTTGGATAACCGATTGGCAAACGATCGGATTCTTCAATTATTTTTTTTGTAATTTCCACTTGAGAAACGGCGACGGTTGCTTCAGTCGGACCATAAGTATTAAATATTTTTGCTTTTGGAAATCTTTTAATTAATTTTAAAGCAGTTTTTTTCGTTAACTCCTCGCCACAAAAAAGAAAGTAGCAAACGTTAGACAATTTTTCTTCATCAAAATCAGGGTCAACCAAACATAGATCGACAAAAGAAGGAGTCGAAACAAAAACCTGTGGATTATATTTTGGCAATGTCTGAAACAAGCCTTTGAAATCATCAGCGATTTCCCTTGGAACAGCTTGCAAGCGGCCACCCAAAACAAGCGTCGGAACCCAATCCATTACCGATAAATCAAAAGAAAATGGTGGTTGAGAAAGCGTAACCGGCTGATTTGGTAAATTAAACTGTTCACCAACTATCCAATTAACAAAACTCAAAAGATTATCACTGCTTATTTGAACCCCTTTTGGTTCTCCGGTTGTTCCAGACGTAAAAATAATATAAAAGGTTTTTTCTCCGGAAACTGCGTGCTCAATTCGATAATTTGAGTTTTCAGCAAAAATATCCTGCAGTTGCTTCAACTCAACAACCGGAAGATTTAAAATTTTGATCGGCAGTTTGTCGATTGCGATAACTAATGCTGGATCAGCGATTTCTATGATTGAATTGATTCGCTCGTCAGATGAATTTATATCAACCGGAATATACGGATGACCGGATTTTGCAGCTGCCAGAAAACTGGCAATCATTTCAAATTCCTGGCCACCAAAAATCACAATTGATGCACCCTCGGCAATTTCGAGCTGGTCGATATAAGCTGCCAGTGAATCTGAATATTCTTTTAAATCAGCGTAATTATTTTGTTTTCCTAAATTATCATAAACAATTGATTTTGGATCATTAATTGCGTTTTCATCAATTTTTGAGAGTATATCTCTAATCATATTCACCTACTTAAAATTCGTTATAAATAAAGCCGCCGTCACTAATACCCGTATACCCATACAAATAAAGCAGCACTACAAGGATCGCAAAATAAAAAAATGTACGACCAATAAATTGAACGGTTGGGCTATGAAACAAAATTAAAAAAGCCTTCATACGTTACCCCTTTCATAAATCTCAAATAATGTTACATTAGTTACATTATTATTGCAAATTAGTGACAAAAAATAAGTTCGCAAATAATTTTGCTTAACGATTGTTCAAAGCAGGATTAAAAGATTGTTTTTGATTTTGCGTATTAAGAATATCTCGTTGAATTAGTTGAACAATTTGCGGATTTGTTGGTAGATCGGAATGCTCTGAATCATTTCCAGAAACAGTAATTTGCGTATAGGAATGAACATTCTTTTGAAAAACATATTTCCCCGACAAAACGCTTTCGATTGGAACAATTCCATCGTCGTTGTAAGTCTCCGTGCCTGCAATCGAATAGACTGTCATGTTTCTTGGCAATTTACCTCTACCCTTAATCAAATCAGTCAACATTTGCGTGCGATTACTTTCCGATTTTTCAGAAAAATTAAAAGGCGATCCAACCGTCATCAAAGTACCAATTGTCGAACTTTTCTGGTTAAAATATTTTTCCAAATAAATTGTCCAATCCAAGCCGCCATTGGAATGGCCGAAGGCGTTGAAATGATTAAAATGATAACGTTTTTGCAAAAATTTCATGGCAACCTCGAGCCATTTTGCCTGCCGTTTGATATTTGCATAGCCATCGCTATTATTCTGAAATCCAATTACGATATAAGGTTGATTGTCGTTGGCACAAATTCGGCCGGAATAAGTAATCGAATTGTTTTCATTTACTTGAACCCTTAATAAAGAATGCGCAGTCGACTGACGATTGAGAGTCGAAACCAGATTATCGAAACGATGATTATTAGCAGAAGAGCCCGGTATCATAATGGTTGGATTAAGTTGAGAATTATAAACAATTGCCTGGTTTTTAACATTGGCTTTAACCCACTTTTCACCGGAAAACAAAGAAGCAAAAATACCTAACAATAATAGGCCGATTAGAATTATATTTTTAACTCTCTTCATTTCCGGCCCCCTTTAACAAACGATTAACAAAAGGAAGATAAATCAAAACACCGATTCCCAAAATTAATAAAACCAGTAAGATAGTTCTCCAGTCACCGTTGCTGGATAAGAAAGCCGTAAATATATTCGGAGTATTTTTCGGCAATTGATAAACAGCTGGGTTGATCAAATTCAACTTTAAAGCAAGTCCGGAAAGCAGAATTCCTGACAAAGGCGCCAAGATTGCCGGTATCAGCAATAAGGGGTTCAGAAAAAAAGGAAGGCCAAAATTAAGAATTTGATTATTATTCAAAAGGCTTGGGATCAAAGCAATTTGAGCAAGCTTTTTTTGCGAATTCTTGGAACGAATTAAAAGAACAATAATCAGGGCCAGACTCATCGATACACCGCCAAAAACGGCAAATGAATCATAAAGGGTATGCAAACTCAATGGATTTGGTATTGTCGAAGTTTTTTTGTCGAGCGAGGCACCCAAATTATTGACCGCCGCTGGAAGAGAAAAACTTGTTTGTCTTAAACATGATGGAAGCGGCAAACCCATCCAAAGCAGCAGACTGGCACAAACGGTCAGCAGTGCGACACCGTAAAAATTAGTCGACAAATCGCTGATAAGATTGTCATTAAACCACTGACCAGCATTCACAAATTGAAAATTCGAAAAGATATTCGTTATAACAAAAAAGCAAGTGATCACGAATAAGCAAAAAGAAAGCAAATAACCCTGGCCGGTCGATGTTTTATGCAAATTGGAAATCTTAATCATTACTAAAGTCAAAATAAAAACAATCAAGCTGACCAGTAGAAGGTTTTGCCCAGACCCTTGAAGAAGGAACTGATTATTGGAAAATAACCAAATTACAATAAAATTCGATATAGCAATTAAAGGCCGGTTGATTCCTTTTTGATTCTCGATTTGATTAGATAAGAAATAGGCAAAAAGTGGCATCAACAGACGTCGAAAGGAAATATCGGCAAATGTTGCAATACGATTCAAAGGCTCTAAAAAAGCGAAAAATTTTAAATGAAAAACAGTGAGAAAAAAACTGTTGGACGTTAAAAAAATATTAATAAAAAGCTGAAGGAAAACACTTAAAACTATAATCGGCAGAAAATTCTTCAAGCTGATATAAAAACTTGAAAAAAATAAAGTTTTTTCCATTCGTTTTTGTAAATTCCCTAATTTTCCCAAAAAACTCTCCAAAGTTTCCTTTATCTTACAACATCGATAAAATTTCTGAAAATAATTAAAAAAATTCCAAAACATAGAGTTCAAAAATGAGATTATGGAGAAAACCGCAATATAAATTTTATAAGGAGAAAAAATGAAGTACTCACAAAACTGGAATATCGATGTTGTCTTTCCCGGGATCAACTCGCCGGAGCTAAAAACAGCTTTTAAAAAAGCCGAAAACGAAAATCAAAACTTGTCTGCAATCCTTGCTTCGTTAAAGAAGAATTCAAGTAATGAAGAAATAATCGAAGCAGCCGATGAATTGCAAACAGCAGAAGCAAAATTAGATACGATTGCTTTTTACCTTACAGCTTGGAGTTCCGCCAATTATGGAAAAGCAGAATCCGGACCAAAGTTTGACCTTCTATCGAAGATTTTAATTAACTACGGTGTTCAGGAACAAAAATGGGGAAAATTTTTGGCTGCTCTGTCAGAAGATCGTTTTAACGATTTCTTATCTGATAAAAAAGTCCAACCGATTGCCTTCATCTTAAAGGAAACAAGGGAACAGGCAGGTGAGTTGCTCGACGAAAAAACCGAGAAACTAATTAAGGAATTCCAGGTTGATGGCCTGCATGCCTGGTCGGCGCATTACGACACAATCTCATCCGGATTATCAACCAACTATACCGATGAAAATGGCAGAATCCAAAAGGTCTCAGCCGGACAGGCTCTGAATTTGCTCGATGGAATCAGTGATAACAACGCCCGATCCGATTTAATGCAAAACTACGAAAAAATGTGGGGCAAGGCTGAAAAACTTTCTTCCGATACCCTAAATCACTTGGCGGGAGCCCGTTTAACCGAATATAAAGCCCACGGAATTACTGATTTTTTGGAGAAACCTCTGGAATTAAATCGCTTATCGCGTGCTTCTTTGGATGCAATGTGGGATACAGTTGCCAAAAACGAAGACATGCTCGTTAAGTTCTTTGCTAGAAAAGCAAAATTACTGGGGCTTGCTTCCGATAAGATTTCCTGGCAGGATCAGACCGCTCCGGTTCGGGTTCCCGGCTATAAAGCACGAACTTTAAATTACGATCAAGCGGCCGATTTTATCGTCAAAAATTTCAGCAAATATTCTAAAAAGATGGGAGCTTTCGCACAACAGGCTTTTGAAAATCAGTGGATCGAATCCGAAGACCGTCCCGGAAAACAACCCGGCGGTTGGGATGAATCGATTCCAACTTTAAAAGAGGATAGGATTTTTCTGACTTTCACCGGTTCAGTTAACGATGCCGCAACAATCGCCCATGAATTGGGTCATGCTTTTCATTCACATGTTTTGTATGATTTGCCTCAATGGCGGCAAAATTATGCGATGAATGTTGCCGAGACCGCCTCAACTTTTGCAGAAACGATCATTAATACTGCCAACGTGGAAGCTGCTCAATCGGATGCTGAAAAAATTACTTTGCTGGATGCTAAAATTGCCAATGCTACGGCGATGTTCATGAATATCCGTGCTCGTTATATTTTTGAAAGCAATTTTTATAAAGAACGGCAAAAGGGTATTTTAACACCACAACAATTAAATAAAATGATGGCAGAAGCTCAAAAAGAAGCCTTTTCCGGAGCTTTGGCCGAAAATGGTACCCATCCCCATTTTTGGACTTCCAAACTGCATTTTTATATCGACGATGTTCCTTTTTACAATTTTCCTTATACCTTTGGCTATCTGTTCAGTTTGGGAATCTTCGACTGGGCTCAAAAGCAAACCGATTTTGAATCAGCCTATATTTCATTACTACGCGATACAGCGAATATGAATTCCGAAGAATTAGCAAAGAAACACTTGGGTGCCGATCTGACCAAGCCCGACTTCTGGCAGGCCGGTGCCGATCTGATCAAAAAAGATGTCGATCAATTCTTAAGTTTGACCGAAAAGCTATAAATTGGATTATATAAAAAAGGTGCCTATTAGAGCACCTTTTTTATATAACATTATTTTAAAAATAAGGAAAAATTATCGATTATAATTTTCTAAATAAATAGTATGCAACTTTGAATGTTGTAATTTTCCACTGGCAGTATGCGGTAAATTATCAACGAAAATAAATTTTTTTGGAACTTTGTAATGTGCCAGGTGTCTTCTTCCATAAGACAATAATTCTTCTTGATCGGGCAGTTTGCTCGAAGCTGGAACAATAAAAGCGCAAGGAACTTTTCCCCACTTCTGATCCGAAATTCCAATAATCCCAATTTCTTTAATTCCTGTTAATTTTGCATAAACATTTTCAATTTGATTGGGGAAAATATTTTCTCCACCGGAAATGAACATTTCGTCCAAACGGCCTTTAATAAACAAAAAACCTTCTCCATCAATAAAACCAACATCACCGGTTTTAAACCAACCGTCTCCGGTAAATTTAGATTTGAATCGTTGATCATCGTTAAGATAGCCCTTGGCAAGATTGGGACCCTTTAATTGAACTTCGTTTGTTTGATCATCCGCAATACGCAACTGGACTGGAAAAAGAGCTTTGCCAACTGAACCGATTTTTCGCGCGGCATCCTGAAAGTTCAAAGCTACAACTTGAGAACAAGTTTCCGTCATCCCATAAGATTGAATGACCTTAATTCCCTTTCGCAGACAAATATCAAGCGTATTTTGATCGATTGGTTCCCCTCCGAGTAAGAAGGCGCGGAAATTATTTTGATAGCCATCTTTTGGATAAAACTGCAAAAGTTGTTTTAGCATAAGTGGTACAACAGAAACTAATGAAATTGCATGAGAAGACAATAACTTAGTGACATTTTCCGGATCGAAATGAGAAAGCAGGACAACTCCCATTCCATAAACCAAACTGCGCATCATAATTGAAAAACCGCTGATATGAAAAATCGGGACAACGCAAAGCCACTGGTCTTCAGGATTGAATCCCAGATTAAAAGCCGAGCCGACCGCTGAATAAAAATGGTTGCCATAGGTCTGCAATACTCCATGAGCTTTTCCCGTTGTTCCGGAAGTATACATAATAGAAGCAATTTTCTGATTGGGGAAATCCTCAACTATTTGCGGAAGAGTAATCTTCAAGGATTCAAGTTCCGAAATAAAAAGACAAGAGGCATTCAGCTTTAGTTCCTTTTTAAAACGACTCTTTAAAGAATCATCAATCAGAACGGCTTGCAGGCCGGCATCTACAAGCTGCCTTTGAAGTTCGTCATTTGATAAACGAAAATTCAAGAGAACCGGTTGCAAGCCAAGTTGTTGAATTGCCAGGATTGTCATGTAACTGGCGGCTGTATTTCCAGGTAAAACAGCAACCCTTTTATTAGAATTTATTTCGAGACTTGCCAAATGTCCACAAATTTTTTCGACTTCTTTTTTTAATTCGGCAAAAGTCCAACTTTGTCCCCTATAAAATAACGCCATTCTCTCCGGAAACAAATCGGCCTGTTTAGTCAACCAATTCTGCACTCTTTCTCCCCCCTCAATCAGTGAAAAAATATGATTTTACGGAAATTTAGGAAACTTGTCGAAATCGGGACGACGTTTTTCATTAAAAGCGTCACGGCCTTCTTTGGCTTCATCAGTCGTATAGTAGAGCATTGTCGCATCGCCGGCAAATTGCTGCAAACCGGCCAATCCGTCCGTGTCGGCGTTCATAGCGGCCTTGATGAAACGAAGGGCTGTTGGAGATTTGGTCAATAACTCATCGCACCATTTCAGTGTTTCTTTTTCAACATCTGCTAAAGCTACTACTTTATTAATCCAATTCATTGCCAAGGCTTCGTCAGCTGTATACCAGTGATTTAAAAACCAAACCTCTTTGGCACGCTTATGGCCGATTACTCTTGCTAAATAACCAGAGCCGTAGCCGGCATCGAAACTACCGACTTTCGGCCCGGTCTGGCCAAACTTTGCATTATCGGCAGCAATCGTTAAATCGCAAACCAATTGCAAAACGTTGCCGCCGCCGACCGACCATCCTTTAACCATCGCAATCACCGGCTTGGGAATAATTCTGATCAAGTGTTGAAGATCCAAAACATTCAAGCGAGCGATTTGATCGGGTCCGACATAACCGCCATTTCCGCGAACTCCCTGATCGCCGCCGGAACTAAAAGCCTCATCACCGGCACCGGTTAAGATGATGACGCCAATCGAACTATCATCACGGCAAATGGTAAAAGCATCTATTAATTGGCTAATCGTAACCGGAGTAAAGGCATTTCTTTTTTCCGGACGATTAATCGTTAATTTGGCTATTTTTTCTTTTCTTTCAAAAATGATTTCAGAATAATCTTTTACTTTCTTCCAACTAGCTGCTTCCATGAGTTTGTTTCCTTTCTGATAAAATGAACATAACACTGTTGAGGATTTAAAAATTAACTTACTGGAAAACTTAGGCATTGAAATCGAGTATGCCAGTCAACAAAAAACACTCGTTTCAATAATAGTGACCGATAGATTAAAAAATCTGTCCGGTTTTTTGCACGACGGTTTCATTAGTATTTTAGCCGAAACAGCTGCCAGTATTTCCGCTAACTGTCTTGCTAAAAAGGGCCAAATTGCAGTCGGAGTGAACGTAAACACAAATCATTTTATAACGGTTAAAAATGGTCTTTTAAAGGCACTTGCCAAACCGATTGCAATCTCTGATACAACCCAACTATGGAAGGTCGAAATTTTCCAATATCCAGGCAGGAAAATAATCAGCACAAGCAATGTTACAACTATTTTGAAGAACAAATAAGCTTAAACAAAATAAAAACCGCTGCCAATCAGGAGCGGTTTTAAATATTAAAATCCTTTGAATTTTTTATTTTATCAATTTATTTGAATCGTTCTTGAGATCTTACTTGCCAGTTCGAGATCATGAGTAACAAGAACGATCGTTTTGTGCTTTTTATTGAGTTCCATCAAAAGAGCAAAAACCAGATCGCGATTTTCTTTATCCAAAGCCGCAGTTGGTTCATCGGCCAAAAGTAAATCTCCGGGTTTAAGCATCGCTCTGGCAATCGCAATCCGTTGTTGTTCGCCACCGGAAAGCGTTGCAACAATATCTTTTTCACGATTTGCCAGCCCGACCTGCTTTAAAACAAGGGCGATTTTATCCGCTGCTTCTTTTTTGGAAGTTTCTGTGTATTTCAAAGCCAATTCCAAATTTTTTCCAACTGTCAAATCATTGACGAGCGCAAAATTTTGAAAAAGGTAATTAATCTTCTCACGAATCACTTTGGTTGCAGCCTTTGTATTAATTCGTGGAACTTTTTTTCCATCAATCAAATACTGGCCCTGTTCATAATCGTCAAAAAGACCAAGCAAATTCAAAATGGTCGATTTGCCGGATCCCGATTTGCCGACTATTCCAACGAATTCACCGGATTGAACAGTCAGATTAAAATCCCGAAGAATTTTTTTGCCGCTAAATGACTTGGTAATATGATTCAGTTCTAACTTCATGAAAGTTCCTTCAATTCTTCACTAATTTTTTTAAATTCAACCTTACGTACGCTGTGATAAATGACCAGCATCTCGAGGGCAAACAAGATAACGAATCCAAATGAAATATAGGACGAACGAAACACAATTCCAAAAATAAAAGCAATCAGATCCGAAATACCAATGAGCAAATAAATAAAGCGGTATTTATGCCAGCTGCTATAACCCAATAAGCGCTGCACGAAAAGCTTTTTTTCATGAGATGACTGCCAAATTAGATTCAAAGAGACAATCGATTGGAGTATCGCCAATAGCAAAATAAACAGAAAGCTTCCCCAAGCCGCCAACAATTGAAAATAATTGCTTCGATCCGACAGGAGACTGTCTTTGATACTCCGAAAAACCAATTGATTATCGCTTAAATCGCTGTTAGCAATAGCTCTTTTAAAGGCAGTAGAGGCGACAACCTTTCGATCTAATTTTAAAAGATTATCCAAACCAACCACCCGCATATTCGAAGTATTGTATATGTCAAGACCAGCCGCTGTTATTACTTCGATTATGGGCATCTTCAAAGAGCGGGAATCACTGGAGTCCCATGAAGCAAACGAGCGGGTATTTCTATAATAAATAATTTGAACAGGATGATTATCCAAAAATTGCCTGACCTGAGCCTTATTGGACGGGTTCACTGTGCTGTTGATCAAAGCGAATTTTTTAAAGAAACGCTGGTATTTTAAATTATTGCGAAATTTATCCGGAATCAGATAATACTTGGTCTTATCTTGGTTCGAGATCTTAATCGACTGTCCCTGGTTATTTGAAATATGATATTTCTTTAAAGTCGAGGGTGACAACTGCAAAAGCGAAAAACTGGGGAGATTAGGGAGACCCCAGAATTGATAAAGCTGCCTTTGAGCTTTAGATTGATCAAAATGACTCGAAGCGGCTAGGAAAACGCCTTTTTTATCATCAATTTGCGTATAAAAATGCTGCAGATCGTGATCGATTTTATTTGACTGATAAGTAAAACTGGCTGAATCATTACCGGCAGATATCTCCGAAAGAACATAATTATCGTTCCATTGCTGCCAGTGCTGCATCTTTTTGGCATTTAAAAAAATTTGAATCGATTGATAATCAATCACTCTCAACATATAGACACATAAACCACTGGTAAAGATAAATAAGCCGCAAACAACACAGATCAATAGTCTTGAACGAAGATTTTGCTTGATGAAATTGCTGGCTTTCTGGCGATGAACCAATAAAAACTGGATTAACGTATCCAAAGACAGGACGATCAGTAAGGGCAGCTGAAATAAAAACAGGATTGGATAAATCGAATTATCCAACTGGGAAAAGGAAATCCTCAACATAAGAATTTCTAAGGAAAAAGCCGCAAACAAGACCAGCCAGTTATTGACCGCGTGTGCCCAGACAATCCGAAAACTTGAATAGCCCAATAGTTTTTGAACGCCAACCAACTGATTTTTATCATAAATAGAAAAAATACCAAATATAATCAAAACGACCGAAAGCAAGGCAAACAAGACCAACGAAAGATTAAAAGCAATTGAAATAGTATGCTGTTTAAAACTATGTTGGGCTGAAAGTTGTTTCTCCTTGATTCCACTTCGTTTGGAGAAAAAATCCAACATATTCTGAAAATTCGTTTTTTTGATGGTGACCATTTGGTATTGACCATTGATCGTTTCCGTGTGGTTTAACAGACTATCCAAAGAAGTGACAACAACCGAGCTGGAATTCATAAGATTAAATAACGAAAGATGGCGGGTATCCATACTTTTGGTTGACCATAGTCTTTTTGAAGATAAACTCGTGATTCCCGATGACTTCAACTGGTTTTTGCGATTAACGAATTTGATAACGCCTTCCGGGTCATAAACACCAATCCGATAAGCCCCAGTGGCACCAACTTGATCATCGACACGAATTACCCCGAGCGAATAATGATCAGCCGTTTCTGCCAAAGCCGTCAGTATTTTCTTTTGTGTTGCCGGTTGATCGTTCGAATTAATATTGATTGTTTGGGAAAATAGGCCCGACTGGTGGGCATCGATCGACCACTTTTCCGAATCATTAAATTGTATTAACAAAATTGCCGCAAACATTAAAGTGATACTCGCGACAATTAATGACACATATTTTGCTATTTTCATAGAAAATCAGTTATCTAACATACCAGTAATAGCATGATCCACCAATTTTTTCAGCATGAGCCGTAACACCTGCTCTCTTCAATCCTGATTCAGTGCTATCAACAGAAGCTGAATGAACATAGAAACTTGAAGCTGTTTCAGAATAAGTCACAATAACTCTCCAGTCATGGCCGTGTGTCCATGACGCAATGTGTCCGTTAACAGGGTTTCTAACTGTTGACGCACTTGCAGTGGTTAAAATACAAAGTCCAAAAACCAAACCCAAAGTTATTGTCAAAATTTTTTTCATTTTCCTCTTCCTTTAAATTATTAGTACACATAAAACAAATTAACAAATCTCAATAAGTGATTTAATTCATTTATTAAGTGCCTATAAAAAAGTAACATATATTTGTAACGTTTAACAATTGTATGCAAAAATTATTTTGAAAATTCAAATAATCCCCTTTGTTGTTAAGAATTCAGAAACCCATTTTTTGACAACCGTTAAACAATATTTATGTAATAATTTTCTTGGATGGATAAAAATACAGTCAATCAAGCCGGAATAGTTTTTCAAAAACTTAGAAAACAAAGACACCTGTCAACGAAAAAACTAGCTGAAGGAATTTTATCTGTTTCTTCGATCAACAAATTCGAGACAGGAAAAACAAAATTATCTTTTTTTAAGCTCGGCTCTCTTTTGAAACGAATGGATATCAGTTTGGATGATTACTATGAGCAGATAGAATCGGAAACATTATTAGATTCCTATAACCATTTTCTGAATCAAATCGAACCAATTTATCAAGGCAATGATTTGCTGACATTTAAAAGCAATCGTCAAAGAAGAAACGTCAAAGAGCAATGAGGAATTTATCAATTTGATAAAAACAGCCAGCTTGATTTCCTTAATCAAGAAAATCGATTCAAATTATCCGGTTGAAGAGATGATAGTAAAAAAAATAAGCCAATATTTAATGAGCGTCGAATATTGGAATTCATTTGAACTGGCCATTTTAAAAAACTGTTTAATTATTTTGACTTGTCCAATGATTAAAGTTCTTGCCAAAGAACTGATTTATTTAAGCGCTCAACTAAATGATCGGAATCATTCCGATAATCTTTTGAGTGCTATCACAAATATGGTTGATATTCTCTATCGCAGAGAGGATTACCAAAGCGCCAAAGAGCTGCTTTTTTGTTTGGAAAAAATATCGTTAAATCAGGATCAATTAGTTATTAAATTCAAAATCTCTTTCATGAGAAACCTTTTAACTTTGACTAATCAACAGGCCAAAAGAGCCAACCGGCAATTGATAAAAAGCCTAAGATTGATTGGTTCAAATCATCTGGCTTCTTCCTATGAAAGTTATATGAACAAATATCTGATCCCCGATAACTCGTAATATATTCCTAAAAACGCGGAAAAAGGCCAAAATGGGAATAAAAATCAACTTTTCTCCAAAATGAAAATAGCATGCTACGCTTAAATTCAGCTTTAGCTAACATTGTAAAAAAAATCTACATAAAGCTATTCATTTATTCATGATAAAAAAAGAGCTGCTGACAGCTCCTTTTTTATTGCGATAAATTTTGAGGAGATCTATGAAACTGATTAAAAATTTCTTTGCTTTAATAAGTTTTTTGCTTTTATCTTTCCTGCTTGTCGGTTTCTTTAAAGAGCTCGACCAACAATTTTTGTACCATACCGATCAAATTTTGACGATATCGACTTGGGACCAGAAAAGCAATAAAGAAACAATCTTTAAAGGCCTTGACCAAGAAACCAAAAAACAAAAAATTAATCTTTATAAATCAACCAGTAGTGTTGACCAATCCAATACAATTAAATATATTTATCCTTTTATCGGCGATAAAAAACTTAAAAACGACTTTCATAATTTCGATATTTCCAAAAAGAATCGAATTATTTCTTTTTCTCAGTTGCAGAAAAGAGATATTCGAGGCGAATATTTTGTTCGAGGCGAGGTTAACAAACAAAAGTTTTTGAAAATCTTAAAGAAACTTGGTCTGAGCGGAAACTTTATCAACGTGAATTTTCCGAGGTTCTTTTCATCATATATGTGCCAGGAAGGGATCCTGCTTTCAATCTTTGCCTTGCTGTTAATTAATTTTTTGATCTTCTTACACGAACGCAGCGCTAATTTCAAAGCATATGCAATTAAAAGACTCCACGGATATTCAATTTTTAAGATATTCATTGATGACTTAAAGAAATCAACAATCTATTTTTTGTTGCTGCCAAGTTGCGCTGCCATCGTCACTTTTTTGTTTTTATTAATCAGCCCTTATCATGGACAATTATTGTTTTTTCTTAAATGGCTGATAATTGCATATTCGGTTCTGACTATTCTGCTTTTGATGCTTAATCTTTTGTCTTATGCATCATTATCGCTGATCGATGTCTCGCAAATGGTCAAAGGCAAACGTCCTTATAAAATGTTAAGGTCAATCGCTTTGGGAAGCAAGTTTGCGATGATCCTCATCGTTTCCTTATTACTGGTACAAAATGTTGCTAGTTTATCCGACCTGAAGAAAATTCAGAAGCATAATGAAATCTGGCTGAAAGTCGATAATTATTATTCGCTTTATTTCGCTCCGTTTATTACCGGAAACAAAGAGTATGGCGACGTAGCAGAAAAATTTAACCGACTTTTTGCAGAAGAAGAAAAATATGGCGCAATCTTAATTAAAAATAATAATGCTTCTAATCCAAAAAAGGACAATTTTGAACCTACAAACGGAAATGTTTTAATCGTCAATAACAATTTCGTTTCACTTTATAGAAAATTCGATAAAAATATTTTTGCCGGTAAGAGAATCGATCGGCAAAAAACAATCAATCTGTTTTTGCCAACAAAGGCTCAGCGTAAAAAAACTGCGATCGAAAAAAATTTTACCGATTGGTTTCAATTTGAAAAAGGCGATCCGAATCAATCAGCCGCAGTTTCCTTTTCCGCCAAAAATATGAACAAGGACTATTACATATTCACTTTTAATAGTCGTGCTTCCATTGATCAGCCTTATGCGGATTCACCTTTAATTGCGCTGATCCAAAACCAGTCGGTCCAAAGAGATTTTTATTATGCAGCGGCCACTAACGGAGGAATTATCTTCAAAGACTATCAACATCTGCGCAATAGTTTGGATAAATATGGTCTATCGCATTATATTTCCGGAATAACAAGTTTTAAAGACGATGTTGCTGATCAAATTTCTTCTTTGGATAAAGAGATTTTTCTTTTAACAATTACAATCATCTTGGTCATTTTCGTTCTGGTCTTGTCAATCATTATGGATATAGGTGAATATTTTTAGCAAAATAAAAAACTGATTTTAATTAGAAAACTTCATGGATATTCGTTGATAAAACAGCATGGCACGCACCTGTCACTTTCATTAGGATCCAGTGGATTAATGTTCGCTTTGCTATTTCTACTCCTGTCTGGCAACTTAGTACTTTCAATTGCAGTTATTTCTTTAATCGGAGAATTTCTGGTTTCTCTGGTTAATATTTATTTTCTGGATAGCAAATCAATCACTCAAGTAAAGGAACTCTAAGAATGGAAAATAAAAAATCCCATTTCAAACTAACGAAAATCATCGCGCTGTTGATTCCAGTTTTTATACTGACAACGATATTTTCGTTTCGTAATCCACTCACTGATCGCTACAATCCTTTTCTTAATAGCGAACAGTCTTACGCCAAAGTCAAGAAAGGAACCCAGAAATATCGAAATGTCACAGCCTATACAGAGCAAGGGCACAAATTGTCCTACACACTCGACTTTGGTGGCTATGATCCCGACGAACAATACGTAAAAATCACTCATAAAGGAAAATATGTCAAACGAGTTATTTACGTCCAAGCAAAAAACGCTCCAAGAAAGGTTAGATGATTAAATGATTAAAGTTGAAAATGTCTCAAAAATTATTGCTGGAAAAACAATCTTTTCCAATGTGAATTTACTTCTTCAAACCGGCCAAAGTTATGCTTTGGTCGGTCACAGCAGATCCGGTAAATCAACTTTCCTGAATTGTATCGGCAGCCTGGAAAATTTTTCGGGTGAAATCCGTGTTGATGACCAGCCTTTATCGAAGATTAATAAAAGAAATTATTTCCGGCAAACACTCGGCTATTTATTTCAGAATTATGGTTTAATCGATAACCAAAATGTTAAAGAAAATCTTGATATCGGACTTGCCTATCGAAAGATTCCTGCTAAAGAAAAATCAGCTCTCAAAAAACAAGTTCTAGAAGATTTGAATCTTAAAGTAGATTTGCATCGGCGCATATCGACTTTAAGCGGTGGTGAACAACAGCGAGTCGCTTTGGCACGACTGATTTTAAAAGACCCTAAAGTTGTTTTGGCTGACGAACCAACCGGCTCCTTGGATCAAGATAACGGTCTGGTTATTATTACTCATTTATTAAAAATGGCTGGCAAAGGCGCAACCGTCATCATTGCCACTCATGATCCTGCAGTCGCTGAAAAATGCGATCAAATAATTAATATCGAGGATTTCAAAAAAGCCAAAATATAATTTGTTTTCTCAAGTTTGGACTGTCTTGCAATATTTATTTCAAACAAAATCGTTAGTAAAATTTTGATCCTGACCACAAAAACTAAAACAAATCGCCAAATTAAAAACCATCTTTTATTTTTTACAGAATGTCTAAAAAGCAATTTTGTAAAGATAGAAAATGGTTTTTATTTAAAAAAGATATCATGCTATTACATCAAAGAAAGAAAGCAGTTTTTCTTTTGTCAAAGCGGCCTTTTCCTGACGATTGAAATCATGTGAAACGATTCCGTTCTCGATCACAATCAGGCGGTTGCCATATTTTAAAGCATCTTCCATATGATGTGTGATCATCAAGCAAGTCAAATGATCGGCTTCGATTCGTTGGGCAGTTGCTTCCATTAGATCGGCACTCGTCTTTGGATCAAGTGCCGCCGTGTGTTCATCAAGCAATAAAACATCGGGTTTCTTATAAGTCGCCATTAAAAAACTAAGCGCCTGTCGTTGGCCACCGGAAAGATTTTCAGTCGGCGTATCTAAACGATGATCCAAATTATTGCCCATTTTCGATGCCAAATGGCGGAACTCGTTTATTTTTGCTTTCATGTGTCGGGGAACCAAGCTTCTTTTTTCGCCGCGTTTGGAAGCCAGCAACAAATTTTCGGCAACTGTCATTCTAGGGCTGGTACCCATCTTCGGATCCTGAAAAACCCGGCTTAAAAACTTGGCTCGTTTTTCCGGACTTTCTTTGCTGATATCCTGACCGGCATGCAAAATTTTCCCGGAATCGACCGGCAAGGTACCGCTGATCACATTGAAAACTGTCGATTTACCTGCTCCATTCGAACCAAGTATCGTAATGAAATCGCCCGGGTGAACATCCAAATTGATAGATTTCAAAATTCTTGTTTCGTTATTTTGTTTCTTATTAACTGTAACGGTGACATCCTTTAAAGATAAAATTACTTCAGTCATTGACAAAAAGTCCCTTCTTCATTACTCGATCCAAATGCAGTGCCTGGCTGAATCGTGGCAACATCAGGCAGAAAGCCAAAATAATCGCTGATAAAAGATTCAGATCGTTGGTTGAAAAACCAAGCTGCAAAACAATTAAAAGAACAAAACGATATATAATCGAACCCAAAGTAATTGCAACCAGGCGCTGATTCATCGTCAATTCTCCAAAAACCACTTCGCCAATAATGATCGATGCCAAAGCAATTACAATAATTCCAATTCCCATATTAATATCCGCGTAACCGTTGTTTTGAGCAATTACAGCTCCGGCAATCGCGATTAAGCCATTGGAAAACATCAAACCCATGTTAGTCATCTGATCAGTTCTAATACCAATCGATTGGGCCATAGTCGGATTATCACCGGTAACTATGAAGGCCTGACCGAGATTACTCTGCAGGAAATAAATCATTATCAATGTGACAATAACAACCATTGTCAAACCGATAAAAACGGCATCAAAGTATTCCGGCAAACCGGCAAAGGGTGAAAAAATCGTCCGTTTGCCAATTAAAGAAACATTGGAAGAACCCAAAATTCGTAAATTAACCGATAGACAAGCAGTCATAACTAAGATTCCGGATAATAAAATTGGAATTTTTCCTTTCGTATAAAGCAGACCGGTAATTCCACCTGCCAAGGCGCCAGCGATAAAAGCCGCTAATGTTGCCAAGATCGGACTGACGCCGCGTGTAATCAAACTAACAGCCGTTGCCGCGCCTAAAGGAAAAGTTCCTTCAACAGTCATATCGGGGAAGTTCAAAATTCTAAAAGTAAGGAACAGGGCGATTCCAAGTATTCCCCATAACAACCCCTGTCCAATTGCAGATACAATCATATTCATTTGAAAATTTCCCCCTTTGTCTTTGCTTCGTGAAGAACCGAAGCCGGTAATTTGATTCCCAATAATTTTGCTTCAGTAGTATTAACTGTCATCTCGCCTTTTGTGATAAAAGTCAAAGGATAAGTCGAAGTTTTTTTACCCTTTAAAACTTTACCGGCAATTACTCCGGAAGCCTTGCCAAGATTGAATTGGTTAACGGATAGCGTGGCAACCCCGCCATCTTTAACCATTGTGTCGACAGCTGGAAAAACAGGAACTTTTGCTTTATTCGTGACACTGACTAAAGTCTTCATGGCGCTTGCGACATCATTATCCTGAGGAGCATATACAACCTGGACTTCGGAAGCCATTTTTTCGGCAACCGTCTGCATATCATTTGTTGACGAAATTGTGTACATCTTGACTGTATAGCCGGCCGCTGCAGCGATTTTTTGCATCTTCTTGGCATTGTAAGTACCGCCATGATCGGAAGTCGTATAAATAATTCCAAGCGTTTTTGCTTTTGGAAGAATTTTTTTAATCAAATTCAGTTGAGACTTAAGTGGCGACTCACCAGAAGTACCGGTGATATTGCCCCCGGGTACTGCGTTTGATTTAATTAAACCGCCGCCGACAGGATCGGTAATCCCGGCCAAAATGACCGGCGTTTTACCATTGGCCGCTTTCGCCAAAGCTTGAGCCGCCGGAGTAGCGATTCCCACTGTCAGATCATCATTTTCATTAGCGAACTTCGATGACATTGTTTGTAAATTCGACTGGTCGCCCTGAGCATTTTGATAATCAATTTTGAGATTTGTGCCGACTTTGAAACCTTCTTCTTTTAAGCCGGCGACAATCCCTTTGTGAATCTGGTCCAAAGCCGGCTGTGTCATTAACTGCAGAATTCCGACTTTATAAGTTTTGATAGTTTTACTTTTTGTACTGGCATCTGTCTTTTCTCTTGACGAGCCGCCGTAAAAAAACGCAAAAATCAGAAAACCGGCCAATAAAACGATCAAGCCATACATCCTTTTCATAAATTAATTCCCTCTTTCTCTTTTTAGTTGAATAAAAAAAGCTCGCAAATCAGCGAGCATTTTCTCCCAAAGAGACAAAAAAGGCCCGCAAATCATCGAGCCGGAACAATCGTTACACGATTAAACAGCCCGCCTAGACGAGCCACCACCATGCTTGATTGTTAACCTGAATATCATTCATAACTAATTGCTTTAAACTATACAGGAAATTTAAAAAAATACAATAGATTTTAGGAATAAAATTTAGTTAAGGGAGAATTCAAGATGAAAATTGCCTTTATCGGAACCGGTGTTATGGGAACCGGCATTATTAACAACTTTTTAAAAAATGGCGAAGATGTAACTGTCTATAATCGGACTAAAGCACATGCCCAAAGGGTTTTGGATAACGGGGCCAAATGGGTTGATTCGGCTGCCAAAGCAACTTTGGGAAATGATTTTGTTTTTACGATGGTTGGTTTTCCAAAGGATGTTGAGGAAAATTATTTTGGCAAAGGAGGAATTTTTTCGACCGTAAAAACCGGACAAATATTAATTGATATGACAACTTCGACACCGACTCTAGCGGAGAAAATTGCTGCCGAAGGCAAAAGAAAAGGAGTCGGAGTCCTTGACGCTCCAGTATCCGGTGGAGACGTCGGCGCTCGCGATGGAAAATTGACAATAATGGTCGGCGGAGACAAAGATGCTTTTGAAAAAGCACTTCCGCTTTTAAAATCTGTTTCCAAAAAGGTCAATTATTTTGGCGGGGCCGGCAAAGGCCAGCATGCTAAAATGGCCAACCAAATTATGATTGCTTCAACAATGCTTGGCCTGGCCGAATGGATGACCTATGCAAAAACAGCTGGGTTGGACCTGCAGGAAACATTGAATACCTTGTCATCCGGAGGAGCAGATAATTGGTCGATGGATACTTATGCACCAAGAATTTTAAAAGAAGATTTTAAACCGGGTTTTTATGCAAAGCATATTTTAAAAGATCTGCGAATCGCTTTGGACGAAGCCAATAAAATGGGACTTGATTTACCGGAAACAAAATTAGCCGAAAAAATGTACGCAGAACTGACTGACGAAAAAAAGCTTGGCAACCTCGGTACACAAGCAATTGTAAAATTGTGGGATCAATGGTCCTAAAGAGAAGGACTAAACTTTTAAATTTAGCTCTCCTTGATCGAAGCTAAATCAAGACCCTTGGTTTCTGGAACCAAGAACAGCATAGCCAAAGCAGCAACAATATAGATTGCCGAAATCATGCCAAGAGCCACTGAAAGAGAATTATGCAAAGCGACGATGCCAATAAACAAGGGGCCAAAGCCGCCGACAAAACGACCAAAATTAAAGATCAAATTCTCCGCTGTCGAACGAATTTCGGTTGGATAGTGTTCGGAAAGCAAAGCACCATAGCCACCCATCATTCCGTTAACGAAAAATCCAAGAACTGAACCTAAAGCGACCAGAAGAACAGGATTTGAAATCCGAAAATAAATCCAAACGATAACGGCTGCCGAAATTTGAAAAGTAATAAAAGCCGGTTTTCGACCAAATTTATCCGCCGCCCAGGCAAACACAATAATCCCGACTACCATGCCGCTAATTGTCGAAAGCGTCCAGAACATTGTTCCACTGATTGCGATATGGCGTTGGCTAGCCAACATTGTCGGCATCCAACTCATAATCGCAAAATAACCAAGATTTTGAACGGAAGTTAAGATCACCAAACCAATTGTGGTTAAGGTGACCTTTTTATTAATAAATAATTGTTTGATCGCAAAATTATTTTTTACGGTCTTGCGGTTTTCAACCCACATCGCTGGTTCTTCCAAGTTCCTGCGTGTCCACCAAGCTAAAGCAGCCGGCAAAATTCCAATCGCAAACACACCCCGCCAACCAAAATTAGTTGAAACATACCCAGCCAAAAGAGTTGCTAATAAAGTTCCCGCCTGATATCCAAGTGCAACCCAAGAAGTTGCTTTTGTACGAAGTTTTGTTGGCCAGCTTTCAGAAACAAGTGTCATTCCAATTCCGAATTCTCCACCCAAACCAAGACCGGCCATAAAACGCATCGCGATAAAAACGCCATCCGATGGAGAAAGAGCCGAGAAGCCAGTGAATAAAGAGAAAATCAAAATTGTCCAAGTGAAAACTTTTACTCTTCCAAAATGATCAGCTAGAATTCCAAAAACAGTTCCACCTATAACCACGCCAAACATTGTAATTGTCGAAATTCCTCCGGCCTGAGCAGTCGTTAAATGAAAATCAGCCATGATCAAAGGAAGGACAAAGGAAAGCAGCATCATATCCAGCCCATCCATCGCATAACCAATAATCGATGACCAAAGTGTTTGTTTTTGATAACTCGCAACGCCGCTTGGCTGTAACACATTACCTTTTGTTTTTACCAATGAATTCTCCAATTTTCCCTCCAAAAAAGCCAAAAAAATACCTCAATTAGAAATAATTGAGGTATTTGATGGGCAGTAACAATTTATTAAACTGTGAATCAGAAAAGTAAAAAAGAAATAAGAAAGACTGATAATTTTTTTGAAAAAATCCAGTTGTTTTTTGAAAAAACGCAAACTTTCTTCTCCTTCTAACTTATTAAAAAATCACACTGATCAATATGATAGCAGGATATTTGGTCCTTGTCGAGAATTTATGCAATTAATTTCAGCTTACCCCTGACTTGTCTTAAATCAGTAATTCCTTTATCAGCAAAAATTTCTTCAAGTTCCTTTTCCAATCGAGCGAATACCGTCGGTCCTTCGATTCCTAATTGAGAACCAACCGAAACCAGGTCGGCTCCGCATAAAAGATGATCATAAACGTCTCTACCATTAGTTACTCCACCGGTAGCGATAATTTTAACCTGTGGATGGAGGCGTTGGCGCAAAGCCCTAACATTTGCCAAAGCAGTAGCTTTGATTTGTTTCCCACCTAATCCGCCAAAACCATCTTTGGGTTTAATCACAACCGTATCTGTTTCTGGATCAATTACAAGTCCATTACCAACCGAATTAATCGCATTAACATAAGCCAAGGGATAATCATTCAAGATGGCGGCAATTTGATCAAAATGTGCAATATCGAAATAGGGTGGAAGTTTAACACCAAGCGGCTTTGAATAAAAAGCAAAAACATTGTCTAAAATTTCCCTTGTAGCAGCAAAGTCATAAGCAATTTGTGGCTTTCCGGCAACGTTGGGACAAGACAAATTTAATTCGGTCAGACCGGAAAAATCGCTGGCTTGTAATTTTTTTAAATTATCGATGATTTCTTTTTGACAAAGACCGACAATCGAGAAAAGCGTCGGCAATTTCAAACTGTGTTTTAAAACATAATTCAAATAATAATCAATTCCAAGATTAGGCAAACCCATCGAATTTATTGTGTTGTGCTCAACAGAGTTTCCAAAATAGCGGGGTTCGGAATTGCCTATCCTCTCTTTGGCAGTCGCAGATTTGGTAATGACTGCCCCAGCACAGGGAGCATTTTGAATTTGTTCCAGCTCTTCAACTGTTTGGCAGTAAACACCAGCTGCGTTAATAAATAAATGATGAAAAACCTGATTAGCAATTTTTGTTGTATAGTCCATTTTTAACTCCTCCAGCTATTTGGATCTTTTTGCCACTCACGCAAAGTTTCAATTTGAGTTTTTTTCAATTCACCACGATCAATTGCTGCTTCGATTAATTGGGAATAAGTTGTTAATGATTTAAAATTCAAACCGACTTCGTCAAAATTTTTTTCAGCAGCTGCCAATTCATAGGAAAAAATCGATACAATTCCAAGCACATTTGCGCCAGCTTCCTGAGCAGTCCGAGCTGCTGCCAATACAGAACCTCCGGTTGAGATCAAATCATCAATTAAAACAAGTTTTTTGTTATCAACTTGAGCCCCTTCTATTTGACGTTTGGAGCCATGATCTTTGGCTTTTGAACGAACATAGATCATTGGCTTATTCATTCGATCAGCAACAAAAGCGGCATGAGGAATTCCAGCCGTCGCGACTCCGCCAATGATTTCAACGTCAGGATAATTGGCAATAATCAGTTTCGACAGACCATCAGCAATATTTTCGCGAATAGTGGGATAACCAATCGTCATACGATTATCCGTATAAATTGGACTAATAATTCCAGAAGCCCAGGTAAAAGGGTCTTCCGGTGAAAATTTAACTGCCGATATGTCAAGCAGATCGTTAGCAACTTTTTTTGAGTAGTTTATTTCCATTATTCAAATTCCTCCAAAATTTTTCGATAAACAGCTAAGGGGTCTGCTGCCTGAGTAATTGGCCGGCCGACAACCAGTCCGCTTGCTCCAAATTCCTTGGCTTTTTTTGGTGTTGTAATGCGGGCTTGATCACTTTTTTGATCACCGGACAAGCGAATTCCCGGTGTAATTTTTAAAAAATCTCCTGGTGTTGCTTGAGTAATTATCCTTGTTTCCAAAGGCGAGGAAATCGTTCCATCAACTCCTGCCTGCAAGGCCAGTTGTGCTAGATGCTTCACAGATTGTTCAACAGTCGCCCTGGTCAATTGAGTATTCCGCATTTCATTCTCACTCACAGAGGTCAGTTGGGTAACAGCTAACAATTTTAATTTGCCTGCCGCTGCATCTACGGCTGCTTCCATCATTTTTAATCCGCCGAGGCCATGAATCGTTAAGTATTGAACATCCAAAGCAAGCAAAGACTTAACTGCTGCGGCCACTGTATGAGGAATATCGTATAGTTTCAAATCAAGAAAAACTTCGTAACCTTTCTCTCTTAACTGTTGAATAATTTTCGGCCCTTCGGCATAAAAAAGTTCCATACCAACTTTAACGGATGGTTTTTCATGATTAGGAAATTTGTTCAGAAAATCAAAAGCAGTTTCTAAGCTCGGAAAATCCAAAGCGATAAAAACAGTCTTGCTCATGATTGATCTCCTTTCTTAATTGGTGAAACATTGAAGGATCTACTTTCAAGAACCTGCAAAAAGGCTGCTACCGTATCCAATGAGGTAAAGAGCGGAACGCCGTTTTCAATCGCAGCGGCCCTGATGGCCTGGCCATCGGACTCCAAGGCTTCATCGGTTTTTAGTCGGTTAATGACAATTTGCAATTTGCCCTGACGCATGGCTGTGACGGGGTTTAGTTGGCCTTCGGCTATCTTTCCCAGCTGCCTGACCGGTAAATGCTTTTCACGCAGAAAGCTGCCGGTACCGGCCGTTGCCCAAAGGACATAGCCCAATTGATCAAAACGTCTGGCCAGGTCAAGGGCTTCTTTTTTATCCCGATCGGCAATTGTAAAGAGGACATTGCCATGCTCGTAGATTTTAAAACCGGCCGCCACAAAAGCCTTATAGAGGGCCTTGGCCAGGTTTTGATCAACGCCCATAACTTCACCGGTCGATTTCATTTCCGGTCCCAAAGAAGAATCGACTTTAGGCAATTTGTTAAAGGAAAAGACCGGGGCCTTCACATAGACAAGTTTTTTGGGTGCCAACAAACCGCTCTTAAAACCCAGGTCGGCTAATTTTTCGCCAAGCATGACCCGCGTCGCTAATTGGGCCAGGGGCAGATCGGTTGCTTTGGAAATAAAGGGAAGCGTTCTGGAGGCCCTGGGATTGACTTCGATTACATAGGCCCGTTGATCGTGAATCACAAATTGAACATTCATCAAACCGATCGTATGGAGTTCCTTGGCTAGTTTAAAGGCCGCATCCAGCATCTGTCTTTGTACTTCCTGGCTTAAGTACTGAGCCGGATAAACAGACATCGAATCGCCGGAATGAACTCCGGCCCGTTCGATGTGCTCCATGATACCAGGAACGACAACCGTCTGCCCGTCGCTTAATAGATCGATTTCCGCCTCCCGACCGGTTAAATAAGAATCGATTAAAACCGGGTGCTTTAAAGAAACCTTCACGGCTCTTTTCATATAGCCGGATAGGTCTTGTTTGTTTGTCACGATTTCCATTGCCCGACCGCCCAGGACATAAGAAGGCCGGATTAAAAGCGGATAGCCGACCTCTTCGGCTGCAGACAGGGCCTGGGTGACCGTCGTCGCGGTTTTTCCAAAGGGCTGGGACAGGCCGAGTTTTTTAATCACCCGGTTGAAGTCCTCTCGATCCTCGGAGCGGTTGATATCCTTTAAGCTGGTGCCCAACAAGTTGACGCCGTTATCTTCCAAACGCCCGGCCAGATTGATCGCGGTTTGTCCGCCGAACTGGACCACGACGCCCAGCGGCTGTTCTAAATCGACAACGTTTAAGACATCTTCTAAGGTCAATGGTTCGAAGTAGAGCTTGTCGGAAACGGAAAAATCGGTTGAAACAGTTTCCGGATTGGAATTAATCACAATTGCTTTGTAACCGGCTTTTTGAATCGCCTTGACGCAATGGACCGTGGCGTAATCGAATTCCACGCCCTGACCGATTCTGATCGGTCCGGAACCGAGTACCAGAACACTCGGCCGCTTTTCTTTCAAGGATTCGTTTTCCGTTTCATAGGTTGAATAATAGTAGGGAGTTTTTGAAGCAAATTCGCCGGCCACCGTATCGACCATCTTATAAACCGGAGATAAGCCCGCCTTCTTTCTTAAATGACGCAGTTCTTTTTCTTCAAGCTGCCAATAACGGGCAATCGCGGCATCGGGAAAACCGTTTTCTTTGGCGCTTTTGAGGATCTTGAAATCATTAACATGCATTTTTAATTCTTTTTCGATTTCAATCAAATGAAGAATTTTGTCCAAGAAAAATTTGTCGATTCGGCTTCTCTTGTGAATTGCTTTAACCGTCACCCCTCTTCTTAGGAGATCGGCGATCATAAAGAGCCGTTCGTCGGTCGCCGGCATTAATCGATTGAGCAAATCTTGATTGCTTAAAGCGCTGTAAGTCACCTCATCAAGGGCCAAAGCACCGATCTCTAAAGAACGGACGGCCTTCATTAGGGCGCTTTCGAAATTTCTGCCGATCGCCATTACTTCTCCGGTCGCTTTCATCTGCGTGCCCAGTTCTCGATCGGCCTCGGTAAACTTGTCAAAGGGCCAGCGGGGAATTTTTACGACGATGTAGTCCAATGTCGGTTCGAACTCAGCCTTTGTTGTCCCGGTAACGGGATTGACAATCTCGTCTAGAGTCAGGCCAACGGCGATCTTGGCGGCCATTTTCGCGATCGGGTATCCGGTCGCCTTGCTGGCCAGAGCCGAAGACCTGGAAACCCGCGGGTTGACTTCGATAACGTAATAACGAAAACTATCAGGATCCAGGGCAAGCTGGATATTGACGCCGCCTTCAATTTTTAAGGCACGAATAATTTTCAAAGCGGCGTCTCTAAGCATTTGATACTCCCGATCAGAGAGGGTCTGAACCGGAGAGACAACAATCGAGTCCCCGGTATGGATACCGACCGGATCGAAGTTTTCCATTGAAGCGACGATCAGGGCGTTGTCGTTAGTATCGCGCATGACTTCAAATTCGATTTCTTTATAACCGGCAATCGACTCTTCAATTAGAACCTGGGTAACCGGCGAGAGTTCCAAACCGTTTTTGGCAACTTGTGTTAATTGTTCTTGATTTTCAACAATCCCGCCGCCCGTGCCGCCTAAGGTATAGGCCGGCCGAACGATTATCGGGTAACCAATTTGATCGGCAAAATGCACCGCCTGTTCAAGCGTCCTGGCAATCCTGGATTCGGGAACCGGCTCTTTTAAAGTTTCCATCAGCTGTTTAAACTTTTCCCGGTCTTCGGCTGCTTCGATCGCGTTTAGTTTGGTTCCCAACAACTCGATTTTCAGTTCTTCTAAGATCCCATCCTCGGCCAATTCTTTAGCCAGGTTCAAAGCCGTCTGACCGCCGATTGTCGCTAACAAGGCCTGTGGACGTTCCTTACGGATAATCCGCTTGATAAAGGGCAGTGTCAACGGTTCGATATAGACCTGATCGGCAATCTCCGTATCGGTCATGATCGTCGCCGGATTAGAGTTGACGAGAATTACCGAATAGCCCTCTTCTCTTAAAGACAGGCTGGCCTGGGTTCCTGAATAATCAAACTCGGCGGCCTGCCCGATAACGATCGGCCCGGAACCGATCACGAGTATTTTTTTAATATCAGCTCTTTTTGGCATTCTGCCCCCTCTTGTTTTCATTAACCAATTGAATAAAATCGTCATAAAGGTAGTCCGTATCATGGGGACCGGGAGCCGCATCCGGATGAAACTGAACCGAAAAGGCCGGATACCTACTCGACTTCAGGCCTTCGACGGTTTGATCGTTGACCTCTCTATGAGTAACCAATAGATCGGTATTCGCCAGGGACTTTTCATCAACGGCATAACCGTGGTTTTGGGCCGTAAAATCCAAACGCTTGGAATCAAGCGATCTAACCGCATGATTAAAACCGCGGTGACCGAATTTCATCTTATAAGTTAAAGCTCCGTTAGCTAGGGCAAAAAGCTGGTGGCCCAAACAAATTCCAAACATAGGCTTTGCTTTTTGCAGGCTTCTGATCAACGGAAGCGCGTAAGCTGCCGAATTGGGATTGCCCGGTCCGTTGGACAGCAGGACACCGTCGATGTTGGCGGCTAAAACCTTTTTGGCCGATGTATCGGGAGGAAAGACAATCACATTGCAATGCCGTTTTGCCAAAGAAAACAGAATAGAATTCTTCAGACCGAAATCGATCACGGCGATCGTCGGTCCATCGGAAGGATCCTGGTAGGCAGTCCGGCTGGCCACCTCTTTAACCTGCTGATCAGAAAAACGGCTGGTTTGTAATTCTTTTAAACTAGTCCCGTTTATTTGATCGATAAGGCAGGCCTTCATAACACCAAACTCTCTGATTTCTTTGGTTAAAGCCCGTGTATCGATTCCGCTGATAATCGGCAGGCCGACCTCTTTAGCCCATTGTTCTAAAGACATATCCATTCGCCAGTTGCTGGGATGCCGGGCTAGCTCATGAAGTACAATCGCCGAGGCCGCCGGATTGAGGCTTTCAAAATCATCACGATTAATTCCGTAATTACCAATTAAAGGATAGGTAAAGACAATTATCTGACCATGATAGGAAGGATCGGTAATTGTTTCTTGATAACCGGTCATCCCCGTATTAAAGACCAGTTCCCCTTTGACTGCTTGAAGGGAACCAAAGCCCTGGCCGGAATATACCGAACCGTTCTCCAAAAGAAGGTAGCGTTTGACCATTATTTTTCATCCCCTTTTACATAAACTTGTTGTCCGTTAACCCAGGTTCTTTCTGTTTGCCCATAAACTTTCCGGCCAATAAAAGGACTGTTACTGGCCTTTGAAGCGAATTCGTCGGCCTTGATTTCATGAAGATGCTGAATATCAAACAAAGCCAAATCAGCAACTTCTCCGACGGATATTTCTCTGGCAACATCTTTTAAAGAAAAAATATCTGCCGGTCGTCGATTCATGGCCTTTAACAATTGACGCAAACTCATAATGCCCGGTTTAACCAAATGGGTATATAAAAGTTGAAAACTCGTTTCGATTCCGGTAACACCGTTTGGAGCTGTTAAGATACTTTGTGCTTTTTCTTCTTTAGTATGCGGAGCATGATCAGTTGCAACGATATCGATCGTGCCATCCAATAAACCGGCTAGTAAAGCCGCTCGATCACGAGGAGAACGAAGTGGAGGATTCATTTTCATCAAGGAATTGTCGTTTGTAATCATACTGTCGTCCAACAATAAATGGTGTGGTGAAACTTCGGCAGTGACATTGATCTGATGTTCTTTAGCAATTCTGATAAGTTCGACACTTTCAGCCGCTGATACATGAGCCACATGGTAATGAGCTCCAGTCGTTTTAGCAATCATTAAATCGCGCGCCAGTTGAGAAGTTTCGCTTAATTTCGTTGCACCCGGAAAGCCCAAAGCCTCGGCTGTCAAGCCAGCATTGATTACTCCGCCATGTATTAAAGAATTATCCTCGACATGTGCCACAAGAATCTTGCCTGCCGTCAGCGTGGCCCGCATTGCTTGATACATGGTATCGGCGTTCTGAACACCTTTGCCGTCGTTGGTAAAAGCAATTGCTCCGACCGCTGCCAAAGCAGAAATATTGTCGATTTTATCAGCCGCCAGGCCAGCAGAAATCGCTGCATATTGTTTAATTTTGATGATTCCGTCTCGTTGGTTAAGAGCTTGAACCTGTTTAAAAACCTCGACGTTGTCAACAACCGGATTTAGATTCGGCATTGCAAAGACCGTCGTAAAACCACCACGCGCTGCTGCTCGGGATCCGCTGGCAATCGTTTCTTTTTCTGGAGAACCCGGTTCCCTGAAATGAACATGAACGTCGATTAATCCTGGCAGCAGCAAAGCATCTTTTGCATCGACGATAAAGTCCGCTTTGTTGGAAAGTTTGTCGGCAACTGCAGAAATCTTTCCTTTTTCAATTAAAAGATCACGCTTTATAAGACTGTTTTCGCCAACCAGAATTTGAGCATTCTTAATCAAAGTTGAATTCATTTACGAACCCCACTCATCAAGGACGGAATGGTTAACGAATTCAAAATTGCCATTCGAGCATAAACACCGTTCTTCATCTGCTGAAAAATACGAGATTTATCCGCTTCAACCAAATCACTATCAATCTCAACACCCCGGTTAACCGGTGCCGGGTGCATGATAATCGCGTTGCTCTTCAATTTTTGATAACGATCTTTTGTTAAGCCGTATCTTTCGTGATATTTATCAATTGTAAAATTATCATTCTCTTTGTCCGTCAAGCGTTCATGTTGAACTCTTAACAACATAATTACATCCTGCTTTTTAAGGTCCTCATCAAAATCAACAAAAGAACCAAATTGCTCAAGTGATTGATCCTGCCATTCTTTTGGACCGGAAAAAGTCACTTCGACACCCAAACGATTTAATATTTCTGCATTTGATCGAGCGACACGCGAATGGTATATATCACCAACAATGCGAACTCTCAAACCAGCAAAATTCTCAAAATGCTCAATAATTGTCATTAAGTCCAACAAACTTTGTGAAGGATGTTGACCATTGCCATCCCCTGCATTAATTAATTTAGGAATTTCTTTCCCAGCCATTTCATAAAAGGGCTGGTACCAATCACGAAGGCTGTGCCTAATAACAACCGTATCAACCCCGATTGCTTTGAGTGTTTTCAAAGTATCCTCAAGACTTTCACCTTTCGTTGCCGAAGACTTATTTGGGTCAATCACAATTCGTTGATAACCCAATTTCATTTCTGCCATTTGAAAGCTGGTTGCCGTTCTAGTCGAATTCTCAAAAAAGAGATTGGCGACTACCTGCTGATTTATCACGGGTAGAAATTGACCGCTTTTAAATAATAAAGCTTGGTGAATCATTGTTAACAACTCCTGATTTGATAAGTCGTTAATGTTCACAAAAACATTTGCCATTTTATTCTCCTTTTTTCGTGCATAAAAAAACAACTCCTAAATCAACGAAGACTTAGAAGTTGTTTTCCGAAACGAATTGATATTAATTGTTTGTTTGCAATGCGCTAGCATCATTAAGAATTATACACAAAATTAGAAGACGGTCAACAATCCGATTACGATTCCAAAAACGGTAATAGTTGCCATTAAAATTGCCATTGTAATTGTTATATAATCAAAACGACTTTTCTTTTTTGATTTTGCGCTTGTGTCGGCAACTCGCCGACGGGCAATAAGCGAACGCTGTGCGAGAATTTCTTCGGGAGTTGGTTTGTTTTGCGCTCTGCGTATCTGTTTACGAATTTCTTGTTTACGTGTCTGTGCCATTCCTCTATTCTAAAAGAAAATTAATAACTTGCAAACATTTTAAGAATTATTTATCCCTTAATTTATCTACCAAAAGTATCAGTAAAGATATAAAACTGAAAATGAGATACGTAATCTAATTAAATAATATATAAAAGGACCTCAAAAAATAACGTTGAGATCCTAAATAATTTTTTTAAATTAACTAATTGTTTTAAATCTATGAATAACCGATTCTCTGATTACTAATTCATAATCAGATTTTACATTCCAAGAATGATCGTGATTATTATCAATAATATCATCTAATAATTTGGCTGCTTGGTAAGCAACTCCGCGCATGTTCTGCTCGACTGTCGAAAGACTTGGAAACAAGAATTCAGAAACTGCAATATTGTCAAAAGCAAAAACCGATAAATCCTTTGGCAAAACACGACCCAATTCTTTAGCTGCTTTAATCACGCCAAGCGCCATCAAATCACTGGCAGAAAAAATTGCCGTAATCTCAGGATGCAATGACAAAAGCCGTTTTGTTTTTTCATAAGCTAGTGATTCGCTAAAATCAGCAAACTCAACAAGCTCTTTATTAATAGCAATACTGTGTTTAGTTAGAGCATCCTGATAGCCAAGTTGGCGCTGTAAAGAAACGCTGGCATATTTTGACCCGTTAATCATGCCGATTTGTCGATGACCATTATCAATTAAAAAATCAGTAATTTCCATTCCGGCTGCACGGTTATCAATTCCAATCGATCCAATTTTCGGATTATTATTTTCCAAATCAATCAAAACAGTTGGAAAATCAGTCGACTGAATTTCTTCATAATAAGGATCGGTTATTTTCAATCCCTGGACAACTGCTCCTGTAATGTTGTGCTCCTGACAGAATTGTTTGAAACTTTTTTCTTTCTGCTCTTTTAAAGTTGTTGCATAAAAAACATACTGGGCAGCAATCTCGTCACAAAAATCAAAAACTCCCAATGATACTTCGGCAGGTAAAGAAACTTTTTTGGAAATATCAATTTCATTAAGAATCAGAGCAATTGTTTTTTGTTTTTTATAGGCCAAAGATCTGGCAGCGATATTAGGCAAATAGCCCAAACGTTCAACGACTTGGTTAACTTTTCTTTTTGTTTTTTCACTAATATCGGGATAATTGTTAAGAACATGGGAAACCGTCGCCACGGAAACATTTGCTGCTTGCGCCACGTTTTTAATCGTGATTTTTTTATTCATCAGTATTCAACAGTTTACTATAACTTTGTGTTTCCATACACAAATACCTCTTTTTAAGAAAATAATCAATATTATTAAAAGGACTTTAACCAATTAAAACAAAAGTGGCCGTCTATTTTTCTCCATCCATTCTAACGCCCTGCAGAAAATAACCGTTGAAAATAATGTAAAGCACGATAATCGGCAGTATCGAAATAATACTGGCTGCCATCGAATGGTCCCAACGAATGCCGGATTGTTGGCTAACGAAAGTCTGCAAGCCAAGCGTTAAAGTATATTTTGATGGTGTTGAAATATAAAGCATCGGCGCCATGAAATTGTTCCAAAAACCCATAAAAGTAAAGACGGCCTGCGTAGCAATCGAAGGGCGAGCCAAAGGCATCACAATCCTAAAGAACGTAGCAAAGCGGCCAAGGCCGTCAACTTCAGCAGCTTCTTCGATATCCTTTGGAAAGCTCAAGAAGAACTGGCGCATCATAAAAATGTTTCCAATGTTGATTGCAGCCGGCAGGACTAGGGAAGTCAATGTATCAAGCAACCCCATTTTTGATAAAATCAAAAAATTGGGAATCAACAAGACCTGCACCGGAACCATCATAAAGGCCAAAAAAGCGTAATAAATTCGCTGGCGTCCAGGAAAGTCCAGTCTGGCAAGCGCATAACCGGCCATCGTATTTAAAAAAATGTTGATTACGGTTCCAACCGTAGAAACAATCACGGAATTAATAAACCAGCGGGTAAACAAAGACGAAGCACCAAAAATATATTCGTAACTTGCCAAAGTAGCATGCTTTGGAATAATACTCGGATCACCGGAAACAATTTCTTTTAGCGGTTTAAAGGAGGCCGCCAGTGCCCAAAGAAAAGGATAAAAAGTGATAACCGCATACAGGATTAAAACAATATACAAAATTGTTTTTAAAATTTTGGATTTTTCTCTCATGCTGACCGCCTCCCTACTGCAACCCGTTTCCTCCATTAATTTTTTCTGCCAATCGACTGACTACAAAAATAATAATTGTCAATAAAATTGCCAGGGCACAGGCGTAACCCATTGTATTTAAGGAACCAAAAGCATAGTTATAAATCATTAAAGCAAGTGTTAAAGTCGAATTATTTGGTCCACCAGAACCATTTGAAAAAATAAAAGCCTGATCGAACATCTGGAAAGTTCCAATAATTCCTGTCAAGAGAACATAGGTTGTAATCGGCCGCAAATAAGGGACAGTTATATAACGTAGTTTATCCCACGAAGTCGCACCATCCATTTCGGCTGCTTCATAAAAAGATTCTGGCAAATCAACCAAAGAAGCAAGATAAATAGTCATGTAAGTCGGAACCGTCGACCAAATATTCATCACCATAATGACCTTCAGAGAATAAGCCGGATTCTGCAGAAAATTAATCGGTTTGCTATAAAGATCAATCGACATAAAGAAATTATTCAATGGTCCGGCAATATTGAAAATAAACATAAAAATCAATGTCAAAGCAGCGCTTGACGTCAAAGTTGGCAGAAAATAAATCAACCGAAAAGTCTTTTTAAATTTGACAGCGCGTGAGCTTAAGCCATAGGCAATAACCAACGCAATAAGAGTTTGCAAAGGAACAACGATAAAACTGAATAAAGCCGTATTTGATAAAGCCTTTAAAGCAACCTTGTCTGAAAAAGCATTTAAATAATTCTTAAAACCGATGAATTTAAACTGTTGGGAAAACATATTAACTTTGTTAAAAGACATGAACAAAGCAAAAGCAATTGCAGCAACAAAAAACATTATGATAATAATTAGGGCCGGCGTCAGAAATAAATAAGCCTGTCGAGTCTCCCGATTGCGACGTTTTTTTCCTGCTTTTGGCTGTTTACGATATCCTACGTTGGAAGCCATTTCGTCCCTTTCTAAAAATGTTTTTAGCAAAAAAACTCTTCAAAAAACTATTACTAAATCCACTTCTGCGATTTTTTAATGGAAATTATTTCATTTTGAATTAGAGATTGCCGCATTCGCCTGTTTGTCGGCTTTTATCATTGCTTGTTTGATTGTCATTTTCCCGTTCATAGCATCACTGATAAAGTTCTGGTAAGAAGTATTAATTGTCGTTAATGTATTGCCTTCCTGCCAAACAGTTGAATACTTAGTAGCCTTCAGCCAAGTATCCAGATTAGAATCCTTGGTCAATTTAATCGCTTTAGCAACATCAGGACGGCTCGGCATAACGCCAACGGTCTTAGCCCAAATAGACATCTCTTTTTTACTTGTTACATAAGCGATCCAAGCATTATCCAGTTTCTTGTTTGTCGATTCAGCATTTTCTCCCCAACCAACTGTGAAAATCATGCCGCGCTGTTTACCTTGATAGGTAGGCATTGGCAAAACTTCAAAATTTGTCTTATACTGCTTCTTTTGTACCTGATAAGTCCAATTGCCCTCCTCGGTCATAGCCACTTTGCCGGTTCCGAAAGCTGTTCCGTTGTCTCCTGATCCTAAATCTTTTGCCGTCGCAACAGCTCCGGTATTGACAAGTTTTTTATAAAGATCAAGATTTTTAACAACTTTGGCCGACGCCAAATTAGCTTTGCCATTCTTTTTAATTGGTTTACCGCCATCTGCAATCATGATTGCCAAATTTCTAGCCATATCCTGGTCATAAGTCATTGCCGTAACTTTTCCTTTGCCATAAGCCTTGTTAAGTTTGGCTTGAAATCCCGGAAGCCACTTGATTAAGCCACTGTATGACGTTGGAATTGTTTTTGGATCAACGCCGACTTTTTTAAACATATCCTTGTTAACCAGCAAACCCAAAGTTGAATTATCTTTTGGCACGCCATATAGTTTTCCTTTACTTGTAAAAGCATCGATCAAATTTTTATAAAACTTTGTTGATTGCATCTGTTTCTTTGGTAACTTGGCCAGAACCCCTTGGCTGATAAACCAAGGATAAAGAGACGAGTCCATATAGAAAACGTCAGGTGCTTTTCGGGCTGAAAAATCAGCTTGAATTTGAGTCTGAAAATTCGTATAGACTTTTTCAGTTACTTTCGCCCCTTCTTTCTTTTCAAAACCTTTAATCAATTTATTCAGACCAGTTTGTTCCAAATCGGAACCAATCCAAACGCCAATTTTAATTGTTTTCCCTTTGTAGGGCTGTGCTGCAAAAGCGTTCCGTCCAAATAAAAGACTTGTTCCTGAAAATATGCCGGCGGCCGTTAAAGAGACTGCTCCAAGATTAATAATCTTTGCAAACTTTTTCATAATTAAATCCCTCCCTTGTCAAAGTTTTATTCGAATCGAACCTTCCACTTTGACTTGATACTCTTCACCTTTTGAAATAAATTCAACTATTTGATCCAAATGATCTGAATCGAGAAAAATAACCGTAAAGTCTTCTTTTGTTTCTTTAATTTGTAATCTTGCTCCATGCCAGTTAATTCGATAATCCAACAAATTCCATTCTTTTGGTAAATGCGGCTCAATCCTGAGTTTTCCGTCAATTACCCGTAAACCACCAAACCCTTCAACAACAGCATTCCAAATTCCACCCAAAGAAGCAGCATGAATTCCGTCATTTGAAGAATTCATATAAGGACCCAAATCGATATTTTTTGCTTTTTGAAATAATTGATAAGCTTCCGAATTCCTTCCTAAATCGACTGCTAAAATAACATGAGTTGAAAGGGATAAAGAGGAATCGTGCATTGTTTTAGGAAGATAATAATCCCAACTCGCTTCTTGGACATCTGGAGAAAATAAATTTTCAAACAAGCAGAATAGCAGGATAACATCAGCCTGCTTGGTAATTTGCATATTGTTAACCTGATCCAGATTATAATCATGAAATAGAGTTCCGACGGCATCATCCTTTAAATAAGGCGTTAAATCTAAAATTTTTTTTGAAAGATAACTATCGTCTTGTGGAAGGACGTTGTCTTTATTCGCCTTGGGCAAATACATTTTTGGAAGTTTTTCTATCCATTGATGGTAAGTTTTATCAAGATCGAGTTTTTTGTTTAGTCGACTAAAACTCTTTGGATCATGTCGCTTTATTTTTTCATATAGCATAATAGCAACAGCAATATTCCAAGCCGCCGAATAATTTGTAAAAGCATTGTTATTAACATGCTCCTTGTACTCGTCCAGGCCAACCACATCGTTGATTTCATAACGATCTTTAATTGTGTTATATTCCAAGCGGCTGGCCCAAAATTTTGCGGTATCAAAAATAACTTCATAACCCTCGAATTTAGCGAATCTAAGATCAGAAGTTGCGTCAATATATTGTTTAACACCAAAAGCAACATCGCTGCTGATATGCTGTTCGATAAAACCGGACCAAATTTTTGTTGGTTTTCCGGTAACGATATCCGCTGCTCCCCAAACCGGAGCCACCTCTCCATCCGAAGGCCAAGCCGACTCCCAAGGATACTGGGCACCTTGATAATGGTTCAGAGCAGCCTTTTTATGGGCTCCGCTCAAACCCAAGTAACGGTATGAAAGTAACTTTCTTGCAATTTTCGGGTAAGTCATCGTGAAATAAGGGAGCATAAAAATATCTGTATCCCAAGCAGTATGGCCTTTATACCCTTCGCCGGATAAACCTTTTGCTGCAATGCTCATACGTTCGTCATGTTTTGGAACCATGATATGCAAATGATATCTTGCAAAATTCAAAGCCAATTGGTCCGTGAAATCTGTCGACTCAATTTCAATTGGATAATCGCGCCAAACTTTTTCTTCCCAAGCCAAAGCAGATTCTTTAAGCAAAGAATCAAAGCCCTTCTTAACATCGAGATTTAGCACATTGGCAGAAACACTAATCATATATTCAACTGTTTTCTGATTAAGATCATGATCTATCGAAGTATAAACATTCGAAAATTTGCTAATTGTGGTTCTTTGATTATTTTTTAAATGAAACCAATAAAGTTTATGAATTTGCCGACGGGAAATTTCAATCCGTGTTTTATCAATCAACGATTGATCAGAAAAATCATGAATTGTAGATTGGACAAAATCAATTTTCGATTGTGCAGTTGTTGATACCATCTGTAAAATTCGGTTTTTTTCTTGATCTTTTGTTCCCTCGGCAAAATGCTGACTACCAGAATTTGTAAGTTGTCCATCAATTCCCGACTTTAACTGAAAACTTGTATCCCCGGCAAGATTCTTGATTGTCACTTCCTGGCCAAGCAAATGAAGATCATTAAAACTAACAAATCGACGAAAATTAAACTCTAAATGAATATCGCCAAATTTCCAAATAAAATGACGAATTAGCTGTCCATTTTTTAAATTAAGGCTGAATGAATATTGAGTAATTTCCCCTAAATTTAAATCAAGATTCCGACCATTAATAACAAATTCCATTTGAATAAAATCGGGTATATTCGGTAATTCTGTCGCCTCGCTTTTATCAAACCTGTCAAAAGTACCGGAGACAAACATATCTCGTTTTTCACCGATGTAGCTCTCCTCAAAAACAGATCTAACACCCAAATAACCATTGCCAAGTGCAAAAATTGACTCTGCTTTACTCAAAAAATTATTATCAAATGATTTTTCTCGAATAGTCCAGGGCTGATTTTGTTGATATTTCATTAGAGTTTTCGTCATAATCAACTTCCTTGTGATACTTTTACTAAAACGTTTTAGGTTTTAATTAAAAAAATTATCGTTTGTAAAAATAATGGTTAGAACGAAAAACTAGAATCAGTATTCCCATTAAATAAATTCCCAATACCAAAATCCAACGAACATGGAAAATAATTAGATTTGCAAGCAAAATTACAATCAAATACAAAGCATAAAATTTGGTAATCGGGACTGGATCGTAAACATCACGAAAATGATAAGGCAGATAATAAGCCAAAAAAATTGTAATAAGTAGTACAGCCAATAGAGGCAGAGTTGGAATATGAGCTAAATATTGTTTATTGATAAGATCATTCATTTGTCGCAACAATCCTTTTATATTCTCTATCGGAAACAATTCGACTTTGACCAAGAAAATCATGAAGAGCCCTACCGGTTGTTAATAGAAGAAAAAGTGAAATAAGCAGAAAAAACAATCCGAAAGGAAAAGAGACAAAATAAAGCAGCTTACAAAACTCTCGAAGCGCATTTGCTGAATTTTTTTCACTATTATCGTTAAAAACCCTGATTTTAGCAAAATACTTTCCGATTGTCCGACCATTTTTTAAACTAACAAGAACTGCATTATAAATAACAAACAATAATTCACCGAAAAAAACTGCTAAAAGCAACTGATCTTTAAAAATAAAAAAACAGAGGATTTGAAAAGGTAAATAGACAACAATTAAATCAATCATGCTCGCCAAAATTCGAATGGCAGCCAATTGAAAACGACGCTCCATAATCGAAGATTCCCTCCTCTCTCCTAAAACGTTTTAGCAAATTCATTGTAAAACAAAAAGGGCTAAATGTAAACGCTTTCATAAAAGTGCTATTAGTCATTTCCAATCAAACAAAAAATATTTAATTTTTAAAACTCATCTAAACTTCAGCTGCTTCCGAAGCAATCAAGCGCATTGTGCCATCTAATGTCCAAGAACCAATTTGTGCCGGCAAAATAAAGTGTTGACCCTTTTTAAGGGGATAACTTTTCCCACTGATATTAATCAATCCGTTTCCTTCAATTACCGAAACTAATGTATAAGGAGATATTTCATGGCGAAGAGTTGTTTCTCCATTGATATCCCACTGCCAAACAGCAAAAAAAGGCGATATAGGTGGTTTAAGATAAGAAACTATCTTAGAAGAAGCAATATATTTTGTTTGAATATTTAATTTCGGTTCCTGAAAAGGAACGGTTGTCACATCGATTGACTGTTTAAGATGCAATTCACGCTTTTTACCGCTTGCCCGATCGACACGATCATAATCGTAAAGACGATAAGTTGTATCGCTGGACTGCTGTGTTTCAAGGGCCATAATGCCCTTATTAAGGGCATGGATCGTTCCGCTTGGCACGTAAACGAAATCACCAGTTTTGACTGGAACTTTTCGTAACAATTTATCCCAAGCTCCCTGATAAATCAAATCAGATAGCTCTTGACGTGATTTTGCATGATGGCCATAGATCAGATATGCATCGGGATCGGCTTTTAAAATATACCAGCACTCAGTCTTGCCTAATTCGTGTTCATGTTCCTCTGCGTAATCATCATCAGGATGAACTTGTACCGAAAGACTAGCTTCAGCATCCAATATTTTCGTCAACAAAGGAAATACTTTTGCCTTCGGATTACCAAAATATTCAGGATACTTTTGATATGCTTCAGCTAAACTAAGCCCACTTAATTCACCATTCGTTATTACGCTTGGCCCATGGGGATGAGCCGAAATAGCCCAGCATTCGCCAATGTCTCCTGCTGGTAATTGATAGGAAAATTCTTTTTCAAGTTTTCGCCCGCCCCAAATCTTCGGCTGAAAATAAGGCTTTAAAAATAACGGTTCGATCATTAAATTAGCACTCCTAATGTAAGCGGTACCATTATAGCATTAACAAAGCCCTTTGTAAAAAGAGGCTTTAAGCGCCTCTTCTAAATAATAGAAACTACTAAATTCCCCGTTAAACAAATTAAAAAAATCGAAAAACAATCAAGCTATATTTTTAAAAAAACAAACAGCGAAACAAGAACAATTGCTTCCATGATTCCACGAAGCAAATGATGCAGCCAATGAAAAGTTGTCTGTCTGCCTTGAAGAAAAGTTCCAATTGAAACAAAAACAAAACCGATTACCGTCAAAACAAAAGCAAATAGATTTCCATCGTGCATAATGCCAATGATTGACGCAAATATTAAAGCAAAGCTTCCAAACAAAGCAAAAAATTTCATTAAACGAACCGCCTGTTTTGATAAAGCTGTTAGCAACATTAAAATTCCATAAGCAGCAACCAGAATCCAGATAATTATCGTATCTGTCATGACAGCAGTTCTGCCTGCTCTTCAATCCAATCCCAAATTTCTTTAGAACCAAATTTTTCAGTCGCCGAAAACAGAATTAAAGATGAAGTGGTTAAATTGAATTTCAATGTTTTTTTGATTTGCGATTCAACCGCATTAAACTTTCCAGGAACGACTTTGTCAGCCTTAGTAGCAACAATTAAAATTGGTACTTGATAGTATTCAAGCCAGTTGTACATCAATTTATCATCTTTGGTTGGTTCGTGACGAGCGTCAACTAAGCTGATAACTCCTTTTAGTTGATCGCGGCTGCTTAAATATTCTTCGACCATCGACCCAAATTGTTCACGTTGAGCTTTACTTACTTTAGCGTATCCATAACCCGGCACATCGACAAAAAATAATTTTTCGTCAATATTATAAAAATTTAGCGTTTGCGTTTTTCCGGGCTGGCCACTAGTATGTGCGAGCCCATTACGTTCGATCAAGGTATTGATTAAAGATGATTTACCAACATTCGAGCGTCCAACAAAAGCAATTTCCGGTAGATTTCCGGCTGGATACTGTTTTTTTGAAACAGCCGAAATAATTAGTTTTGGATTTGTAATCTTCATAGATTAAGTTTTACACATTTCTTGACAAACTAAAAACTAATTATCAAGTAGTTTTAAAAATCAGCCAACAACCGTCATTCAAATGACAGCAGTTATTTGTTTTAATCTGAATATTTTCGCTTTACTTATTTAAAAAATCAAATAATCTGCAGAATCAAATAAAGATTCAAAATAATTAAAACGGCAGTAATCAGCCAAGATATCCACTTAACCCAAGCGTGGTTTTTGAATTCTCCCATTAACTTTTCATCATTTGTAAAAATAACCAGTGGAACAACCGCAAACGGTAGAGCAATACTCAAAAATACCTGAGAAAAAGTCAGCAACTGTTCGATTTTAGCTTCATTGCCATGATAAATTATGGCAAAAATCAATACGGGAGTGACAGAAATCAAACGAGTCAATAAGCGTTGAACCCACAGCGGCATATGTAAATGAATGAAGCCTTCCATAATAATCTGCCCCGATAAGGTACCGGTAATCGTTGAACTTTGTCCGGAAGCCAGCAATGCAATTGCAAAAAGCATGCTCAAAACCGGACTGGCAATTGCACCAACTACTTGGCTATTATTTAAAGCCCTAAATAAATCAACGAAGCGTCCTAAAGTACTGTTTGTTCCATAAAACAATGCTGCTCCCAAAACCAGCAACAGACAGTTAACAACAAAAGCAATTGTCAGTTGAATATTCGAATCAATTGTCGTAAAACGAATTGCGCTTCTAACGGATTTTTTATCTGAACGGTTAACTCGCCTAGTTTGAGAAATCGAAGATCCCAGATACAAATCATGCGGCATAATTGTTGCACCGACAATTCCTAAAGCCAGATAGAGCATTGATGTATTTGTAACGATTTTATAAGTAGGAAGATATCCTTTGAAGACCGATGAAACATCCGGCTGCGACAAAATAACTTCATAAGAAAAAACAAAAAGAACAACTGCAACCAAAGTCGCAACAATTGCTTCAATCTTCCGGAAGCCTAACCTTGTTAACAATAGTAGGATCAACACATCAGCAGAGGTAATTAAAATACCAACAATCAAAGGAATTCCAAAGAGCAATTCTATCGCTATTCCGGAACCGATAATTTCAGCAACATCAGTTGCCATAATCGCCAATTCAGTAATTACCCACAACACGAAACCTACTCTTTTAGAAGTCCTGTCCCGTGTTAGCTGAGCCAAATCCTTTCCAGTAACAATTCCAAGCTTGGCAGCCATAGACTGCAGTAGCATAGCAATTAAGCTGGATAGAAGAATCACTGATAAAAGAGCGTATTTGAATTGCGCACCACCACCAATAGAAGTAATCCAATTTCCGGGGTCCATATAGCCAACAGCAATCAAGGCGCCAGGACCTGTATAAGCCAGTAAGGTTCGCCAAAAGCCAGCATTTTGGGGGACCTTGATACTCCCATTAACTTCATCCAAACTTTTTTGTTGAGTATCTTTTTTTTGATCGGTTTTCATAGACAGCCGCCTCTCTCTTTAAAAAGATTGCTTATCGAATTTGGCAACTCGACAATTTATTTCCATCCTTTTAAAACTAAATGTATTTCCCGTGTTAATCGTTCCCTTAAATTATCTGTAAATTTTGTATTGTTGCTTAAAACCAGTTGACAGTATATAAAGCTTTCGTAGATTGATGAAATTACATCGGCCATCGTTTTTGGATCATTCCCTTGAATTATCCGAGTAGAAATTTGACTAGTTAAATAATCGGAAATTTTCGTTTGAAATGTGCCATCTAATTTCAACAACCATCCAATTTGTTCCCGATCAATCACGGCCCGCTCTCGAACCATAATCAAAAGTACCTGATAGTTTTCTTTTCTTGTCAAAAGACTCCATATCATAAGAAATATCTTGACTAATGTTTCCTCAGTAGAACAATCAATGCTAACAATTTGGTCAAAACGGATTATGAATTCTGAAGTCTTATTGTCAGTAGTCTGTTTGATTATTTCATTAAGAAGCTGTTCTTTCCCGCCAGGAAAATAATAATACAGGAGGCCATCCGAAGATCCTGCCTGATGGTTAATTTCTTTCGTCGAACTTGCCTCATATCCCTTTTTTGCAAACAATTGACGGGCAGCTGATAATAATTTTTCTTTTTGTAAATCCCCTTTGTTAGTCTTTTTCATTTTTCATTGACCATTCAATTTAATAATATAACATCTTTTCATATAAAGATTAGCAACTATTGAATTATCAGCTCTAAAAATAGGTAATATATTCTGTATCGGAGGTAATTATCATGAAAATTGCTTTTATCGGCAGCGGCCACGTCGGACAGGTCCTTGCCAAACTGTTCATTAAAACAGGACATTCCGTGGTTCTCACAAACCGCCATGGAAAAGACAGCTTGCTTTCAATTATCAACGCACTAGGACCAAAGGCACAAGCAGCTACGATTGATTCGCTTGGCGAAGATCAGGATTTAATCGTCCTGGCAATACCTTTTAATGGAATAAATAATCTTGATCAAAATCTTTTAAAAGGAAAAAAAGTAATCGATGCAAGCAACTATTTTCCGCAACGCGATGGCCAGATTCCAAAGTTCATTAATCACGAAATTACCAGTTCTCAATTCGTTGCTGATTATTTCAAAGGGTCAACAGTTGTCAAAGCCTTCAACACCATACCGGTCGCTGAATTAGAAGATTTAGCCAGATTAGAAAACAAAAGCGGACGAACTGCAATCCCGATTGCCGGCGATAATACAAAGTTTAAAAATTCAGTCACCGAGTTGATTGATCAAATTGGTTTTGATGTTTATGATGCCGGTGATTTGAAAAATAGTTTTGCCATTCAAGCCGATGGACCCGTTTTTGGACTGGCAACCAGCAAAAAAGAATTATCGGATAAATTAAATAAATAAAATTAAAAATAAACAGACATAGACGAGTTCGTTTTTCAGAAATAGCTTTTTATGTCCTGCGTATAATTAAACTAGCTAGTGATTCTTAGGAGGTATCTTATGACTGAAGAGATACAAATTGGTAAAAGCGAAGTAAGGACCGGAAAACTCGGGCTTGGTACAAATAAAGTCGGCGGTCATAATCTTTTTAATGATTTACAGGATTCGGATGGAAGCCAAATAATCGAAGAAGCTTTAAAAGAAAACATTTCGTTATTAGACACTGCTTATATGTACGGATTGGGCAGGTCCGAGGAAATTATCGGTCAGGTTTTGCAAGCATACGACCGTTCGAAAGTCGTCTTAGCTACCAAGGCAGCTCAGGATCCAAATGACGGTTTACATCTAAACAACAAACCGGATTTTTTAAAAGCATCCGTTGACAGTGCTTTAAAGCGCTTGAAGACTGACTATATTGACATTTTCTATATTCATTTTCCAGATGAAAAAACACCAAAAGACGAAGCTGTTGAAGCTTTGGCAAAGGAAAAGAAAGCTGGTAAAATTCGTGCAATCGGCGTATCCAATTTTTCCTTGGAACAAATTAAAGAGGCCAATAAAAATCATCAAATCGATATCGTCGAAGATAATTACAGTCTTGTTCATCGTGATGCTGAAAAAAATCTTTTACCCTATCTTAAGGAACAGGGCATCTCTTTTGTTCCATATTTCCCCTTGGCTTCCGGTCTTTTGACAGGAAAATATGCGATTGATGGTCAATCAAAATTTAAAAAATTTTCGCCAGTCAAATACGAAAAAATTATCAAAGCCCTCGAAAAGGTTAGAATCCTTGCTAAAGAACATGACTCAACCGTCTCCCAAATAATTCTGGCCTGGTACATTGCGAATCCGAATATTAGCGTTGTAATTCCAGGTGCAAGAAAAGCCGAGCAAGTAAAGAGCAATGCTCAAGCTTTAAAAATTAATTTAAGTAATGAGGAATTCCAACAAATCGATCAGTTGTTTAAAGGATTTTAAAAACCCCAGCAGTTGAAGAAATTGCTGGGGTTTTTATTATAAAATGAACACTTTTTATTAACTTAAAATCATTGGGCCGTATAGCCGCCATCAACTGTAAATTCAGATCCAGTTGCAAACTTAGCCTCTTTTGATCCCAAATAAACAGCTAACCAACCAATATCTTCGGGATCACCAATATGGCCCATTGGCGTCTTGGTTCTTTCGCTCATGCTTGCTTCGGCACCATCCATATTCTCGACTAAAGGTGTTTTGATATAGCCTGGATGAATAGTATTAATTCTCAAATTATAATCATTTTGTGCACAATAAATTGCGGCTGATTTAGTCATAATGCGTAAAGCGCCTTTGGTCGCATTATAAGCAAATAAATTAGGGTCACCAACCAAGCCTTCGATACTCGACATATTAATTATAGAGGCGTCTCCATCTGCCGGGTTTTTCATGTTGATAACACCATAATGAGTACCAAAATAAACGCCGTCTAGATTAACAGCCATTGTTTGCCGCCACTGGGCATAATCGGTATGTTCAACATCCCCATTAATACCAATTCCAGCATTATTTACAAGAATATCAACTTTGCCAAACTCTGCAATTACATCGGCGAATAATTTTTTCCAGCCTTCTTCGTTAGAAGCGTCATGAACAACAAACTTAGCATTTTTAGGATTGCTCAAATGTTTGAATGCCTCTTCGCCAACTGTTTGGCGACGACCCGTGAAGATCACCCTGGCCCCTTCTTTTAAATACAAATCGACGATCGACAAACCGATTCCAAGCGTTCCACCAGTAACGATAGCGACCTTTCCCTTTAAACGATCTACCATATTGAATACCTCCGAACTCTCCCTGTGAATAATTTTACAAGCTATTTGTTAAAAAGTAAACAATTTGCAAATAATAATAAATTATAATTGAGAATAAAAAAACACCGGTATACATTGAACCGGTGTTTTTCGATATCTAATTAGTTTTTAATCTCGTAAATACTGTAAATCGCTGTTTGATCATGATTTTTAAAATATTTATTGGCAAAATCCGAAGCATGTTCGATACTGTCGAACTCCTTTTTGGTCACCACTGAATTTTGTTCCTTAACAAACCAATCGTTTTTGATATCATATATTCCGAATGTAATAGGCTTAACCTTCTTTCCCTTACTTCCACCATATAACCTATAGACTAAAAGATCAAATAATGCGGCTAATTAGTTAAAAATTGGTTTAACTGTTGAAAAAAATATTCGGGATTATCACGCAGAGAAACATGTGTCGCATCAGGAATAATTTCAAGTTTTCCATTTGGAAGTCTGTCGGCTGTTGCCCGGGCTCTTTTAGAACTGATCATATCCTGATCGCCAATCAATAATAAAGTCGGTGTTTTAATTTGCGCCAACTTGTCAGAAACATTCCAACCGCTCATCATCCCTCCCATATGGAAAGGATTCGAACCCATCATATAATTGGCAATTTTGATATTACTCGTATCAACCGCATGCTTGGTCTGACTTTCGGAAAAACGAGAATAGTAATCACTATAAAATTTTTCCATAAATTTATTAAAAAGCGGATCATCCAATTCGTCTTTTTTTGCTTCGGTAAAAACATATTTGGCTTCGTCTTTTGATAAAACTTTTGCAACCTCATCTTTCATTCGGTCAGTAAAATCGCTTTCTCGATCGGACATTCCAACGATCACCAATTTATCAAGATTATTCGGATATTTAAGTGCATACTCTAAAGCGATCATCGCTCCCCATGAATAACCAAGCAAAATAAATTTGTCATATTCAAGTTGTCGGCGAACTTCTTCGAGTTCATTAACAAAATATTCAATTCTTAAGTACTTCTTCGCTAATTTTGGATCGCTAAAATCAGGTTGATCGGAATACCAAGAACCAAGCTGATCATAATAAGTCACTTCAGTATTCGGAATTCCCAAAGGAAGCGTTTCGAAAGATTCATGAGTTTCTCCAGGGCCACCATGAACAGCGATCATTTTACTTATTTGACCAGAATTTTCTGTATGCGACCAAAGATGAAAACCACTTGTTAGTGTGAGGATGTGCGTACCGTTTTTCATACACTAAGCATAATAAAAAAAGAATAAAAGTTTATAAAAAAATCTCGAACTTTTGATGATTCGAGATTTATCTATATTTTCGTATCTTGATAATTATTTTACTTTAGCCCAGGTCCTTAAATCACTGAAAGTCTTCTTAGCATCTTGTGGTTCATCTTTTTCCAATTCATCGATTCGAGCAGCAACTTTTTTGCTGTCTACCTTTGGGTACTCATCGATTTTCTCTGATTTATGAATATCTGCATTATCGTAGATTGATTTAAGTAAATATTTTTCAACATTTTTGTCTTCATCAGCATTCAATGAATCGATATTCTTGGCCAACATAATGGACAAACCTTCAACATTTAATTTCTCTGATTCTGCTTCTGCTAATGCCATTTGTTTTCCTCCATAACTCATATGATAAACAATAGTCAGTAAAGGTCAAATAAATAATTACCGATTTAAATTATCGATTACGCTTTATTATTTTTTAGACTTTTGCCAAAGCCTGGTCCAAGTCGGCAATTAAATCTTCAACATTTTCAATACCAATTGAAACTCTAATTAAATCCGGTGTAATTCCAACAGCTTTCAATTGTTGATCAATCTATATGAAAGCAGTTGAATTTACAAAATCAGGATAACGCTTATAAACCTTTTTTTCTTCTATCATAGTAATAGTAATAACAATTTTTATTTAGATAGCACAATTCATTCAGAATATTTTTTGAGAAAGAGGAAATCTGAAGTGGTGAAACTTGATTACAATAATCAAAATACCTGGCTGTTTGAAACGGGACAAATGCAATCTCCAGTCGCTTTGGAATCAAATAAAGCGAAAAGAACCAGGAAACAGTCGGCCTTAAAACTGAATTATTCAACAAACGCTTCCTACGTTCATGATACTGGCCAAGGAATTGAAATTGGATTAAAGGGTGAGGCAATTATTGACAATCGGCTTTTCTCATTGCAACAATTTCATATCCACACCCCAAGTGAACACCTGCTAAATGATTATAGATTCGATGGTGAAATTCACTTTGTTCATCAAGCTGAGGATGGGAGAATGGCGGTCATCGCCGTCTTTTTAAAAGCCGGAAAAACTTCTGTAACCTTTTCTCAAATACTGGATCACATCAATCGGGATCAGAATTTCGTCTGTAATCTAAATGATTTAATACCCGAAAATAAAGCTTATTATCATTATTTGGGTTCTTTGACAACGCCGCCATTGACAGAGAATGTTGAGTGGTATATTTTAGCCAACCCGGCTCAAATGTCGGGTAAACAATTAGCAGAATTTCATAAACTTTATCCATACAATAATCGTCAACTACAATCCCTGAATGGACGACCAGTCTTATATTGCAGTCCATCTATCAAAAATTAATGATTGAATGGATAGTTTTCCATGAAAGGAAATGAAGATGAAAATTGTCGTCTTTGGTGGCAGCGGATTCATCGGCCAAAAGGTACTGGAAATTTTAGAAGAAAAGGGTCACCAAATTATCAGCGTTTCAAGGCATGGGAGGCCAAGCAACTTAACGCAAAATTGGGCCGATAAAATTACTTGGGTAAGTTCCGACATTTTAAAAGATCATGAGTGGCAAAAATATATTAATGGAACAGATTGGCTAATTGACTTAATTGGCATTTTGTTCGAAAATCGAAAAAAAAATATTACTTATGATCAGTTTATTGTCCAACCCGTTCGCGAAATTACTAATTTTTTGAAAACTAATAAAAGTAAAAGTAAACTCCTCTTTATTTCGGCTAATAAAGGACCTTTTATTCTAAAAAAATATATGCAGGCTAAATACCTGGCTGAAAAAATAATCCAAAAACAAAACAAGGAAAATTTAATTGTCTATCCAGGACTTGTTTTTGATTCAGCGAGGCCTTCTTCGATCGCCATCACACTTCCGCTAAGGATTCTCAGCCATATACCAATTTTAAATAAATTAATTATTGGTTATCTGCCAATTAAGCGAGTGACTCTAGCTAAAGAAATCAACAAAATAATAGATGGTGAAAAATCAATTTATACAAGCAGGAGATGAATTCCAAAAAAATCGTTAAAATAATAATAGTTCCAGCACAAATATTTCCAAATATACAAAAAAATACCCGCAGTAGTGTGGGTATTTTCATCAATTAATTTTACGTTTTGGATTTAATAGATTCATAGGATCAAAAAGATCTTTAATTTGATGTTGAATCTGGTCGACATCTTCGCCAAGTTCCTCATTGTTCCATTGATTTTTCAACATTCCAACTGCATGCTCACCGGAAATCGTTCCACCGAGCTCGAGTGTTTTATGAAACATATCCTGAAGGGCTTCGACAACTTTGTCAGGAACTTCTGTTTGTTCTTTTGGCCAAACAAGCGTTGGATGAACATTTCCATCTCCAGCATGCCCAGCAGTATAGATTTTTAAATCAAGACGTCTGCCGAGTTCCTGAATATAATCAATCATTGGAGCCAACTTGGAAAGCGGCATTGCCATGTCTTCCATGATGTGATTCTGATCTGCAAAAATTGCCGGCAGCATATCATTACGCAATTTTTCTAAATCTTCCTGCTCCTTTGCACTAGTTGTCACGGTCACGTGATTAGCTTGATGCTGACTAAGTATTTTCTGAACAAGTTCCATATTTGATTGACCACCACTGTCCATTCTAAAGATCAACATCGCTGCGTTGTTTTCAGCGTAATGGGTACCTTCGTAATTGTCCAGAGCAAGAACGGTATTTCCATCCAAAGCTTCCAGCATCGTTGGATAAACACCAGAAATTCGAATTGCCGTCACTGCCTTGGCTAATTCCGTCATATTATCAAAGAAAGCAACTCCCATAACGGGTGTCCCAAGCGGAATTGGCAGCAGTTTGACAATTATTTCAGTAATAACACCAAGAGTTCCTTCAGAACCAACAAATAATTGGGTTAAATCATAGCCAAAAGCCTGCTTAAAAGTACGACCGCCAAACTTGATCTCGCGTCCATCGGCTAAAACAGCTTTCAGCCCAAGTACATTGTCTTTGGTTGCGCCATATTTTACGGTACTCATACCGCCAGCATTCGTTGCCACATTTCCACCAATACCGGAAATTTCTTTCGAACCCGGATCTGGCGCGTAAAACATGCCTTCTTTGCGAGCCTCCTTGTCCAAATCGTTATTAATAACCCCCGGCTCGACAACTGCAAGCGAATCCTCTTTACTGATTTCCAAAATTTTGTTCATTTTATCGGTCGATAATAATAAACATCCATCGATACCTTCCGATCCAACGACCGTACTGGTTCTTTGTGATTGGGGAACAACTGGAATATGAAATTTACGAGCTGCTCTCATGGTTCCTTGAATATCTGAAACTGAATGTGCTTCAACATATGCCAATGCCAATCCACCATCATCCGAACTGAAGTACTTATTAAAAGAATATTTTTTTAATGTCTCTGGATCGCTCAAAACACGACCGTCAACGACCTGATTGCGCAAAAAGGATAAAACCCGCTCATTTGAAAAAGCTTTAAATACTGTCAATATAATAACCTCTTTCTATTCAAAACTGAACTTACTAATTTTCAGTTATGCTAATCATTCTATCCCCTTAGAAACTGGTAGCTAATGCTTTCCTTTCGATAACTGTCTTTAAGCAAAGTTACATTGCCTAAAGAGGTCAGGTTCTCGCTATTGGGGAGAGTCTGGGCTTCTAGGGCCACAGCCGACCAAGGCTTAGCCGAATGGTTCAAATGCAGGCTGGGATCGATTTGGTTGGCTGTATAGACGACTAAAGCATTCCGGTCGGAAGTGATCGTCAGTTCGTAATTGCTGTTTAGATCTTTCAGTCTGGCAATCGGTCCGGTGTGGGGACAATTAATCACAAAGACATCGTCAAAGCCCTGTTCTTTACTGGTCTTTTTCAACCGGGCTAAGGGTGCTTTTAAGTTCGGGTGTTGGGCCAGGTCAAAGGGACCCTGGTTATCAACTAAGCGCCCGGTCGGAATCTTGGCAGAATTCAACTGCAGGTGCTTTTGGCTGTTGATCAAGAGACTGTGATCCAAGATATCATCGGACTGGCCCAGATTAAAGTAGGCATGCAGAGTCGGGTTAAAGACACCGTCGGCTTTGGACTGACGGCCTAAAAAGCTGACTATGACCTGGTTGTTTTCCGTTAAGGTATCTATATTGTATCTATATTTATCTTTTTCTTTAGGTTCTTTATATAGATTAAGTCCATTTTTTGAACTTCCGCTCGTAGCAAGGGTTTGAGGAGTGTCGTCAACGAACTTATGCGGAAGTTCATTTTTTGAACTTCCGCTCGTAGCAAGGGTTTCAACGGTCTCCCGCGGAAGTTCATTTTTTGAACTTCCGCTCGTAGCAAGGGATTTCGGCGTTTCTTGTCCATATTCACCCCTTAAATAGACATCAGTTGCTTTCACATCGAGCTTGGAAAGGTATAAACGATTCGGTTCATTCTTTTTCGTTTTAGGATTAAATCCCATTTGAATTTGTTTTAATAGATTGGCTGTTTGTAATTCTTTTTTAATTTTAACGGCTTTTTCAGTAGCGCAGTTAAATAAGTCCTGTAATTCTTGAACGGTAAAAATAAAGTAAACATGATTATCTTCATCAACCCAGTGGTTGCGCAAAGAATACTCTAATCGGTCTTTCAGTACCATATAGGCTAATTTAGCGTCATTGCTTAAATGTTTGTATTGCTCGCCATACATTAATACCTTAGGAAACTGGAAAAACAAGGCTCCATATACATTATCGGCTTCATAGTAATTGAAATTTGTTGATTTTGTCATAATTAAAACTCCCTTTCTTGACTGACACACGCTGTCTCAAAAGAGAGTTGCTAAAACATTTGATTTGCATTACAATACAAATCTGATATGCTCTAACTGAATTACAAAGCATTCATTTAGCGGTGAGGCTTTGCAAATTCATCAGCATGTGTCTGGTTGTGAGTTGCCCAGTCGGCAACTTTTTTTAATTTCTAACAACAAAAATGGACTAAATAGCTTCAGTTAGCTACTTAGTCCATTGACTTCAATTTGTTTTTAACTATCCTTAACTTGTCCTCGGGGACTGGTTTGCGGTATAATTAACCTACAAATTAAGAACAATGTTCAGTCGATTTTAACTTGGCGGTGAAAATCGACTGAATCTAAGTAGCTGTCCTATAGCTACTTGCTAAATCCAAAATCCCTGATTCCTCGTGAATCGGGGATTTTTCTACTTAGCTTGATCTCTTTATTCGGTTGTTAAATTAATCTTAGTCTAGCATAGCGCTTACCTAGCGGCAACTTTATTTGGTCTTGTATATTTTGCCAGCTTTTGGTTGAAACCAGTAGGCGATAGAAGATACCAGTAAATATTCAAATAATATAAAAACACTAAAATGCTTGGCTGTATTAATATCAAAAGCACTAAACACGAGGAGCATAAGTAACCCGCAAAAATACGTGATAAACAGAGACATTATCTGTAAAATTCTTACGACAATACGACGGTTACCGCTGATTCTTTCAAATAATAGCTGTAACCAATACTGCATTGGAAATAACCACTGTCGAATAAAGAAGCGGTCATCTACCAGGTGATTTTTTGCAATTCCAATGGCTGGGACTATCCAAAAGACAATAAGGCTGGCAAACAAAAATATAACACTTATTGAAATTCCCATAACGACTCCCCCCTTAAAGTGACATCACATATTTTTTATAAGCTCATTTAAAAATTTGGAGGCAGACTTAAAATTATGTTCTTTGGCCAGACCGTCAAGTCTTTTGCGTGCGCTAGGTTGAAGTGAAAAGGTATAGTTTTTAGTACGTTCCTCTTCATCTTTAAAAACAGGAATAACAAGTTTATCTTTAGTATCAGTTGGCTGTTCTGTTTCATTTTTTTGTAGTGCCTTTTTTATGTTTTTGTTCTCTGGATCGAATGCCATAGGTAGTCCTCCTTTATAATTCACATGCACACGTATTGAGTATACATGTGATTGATACGTGTACGAAATATTTATAATTTTTCCGTGATTTCATTAAATGTTTTGTCCATACTGTCGAAAAATTCATGTTGATCAATATATGTTTTGTGGTCTTCAGCCATTTTTGAAAGAGATTTTTTATCCAACGTTGAACGATTGAATAGCTCCTTTTCTGGAACTGTAGCCAATACACTGGGATCGCCTTTTAAGGCTTTTAATAACTCGCGAGATGATCTTGTGTTGTGTTTAATCATGTTGGCGATAAAAAATAATTTGGTCGTGACATAAGATTTTCTAGTAGAGTAATCAATGGCTTCTTTGCGTAATTCGTTAATTCTTTCTTCTAGGTTAAATTTTGCATTATACCCATGTTCGCTAGGTGTGATTGGACTAAGAATAGCATTACTAATGATTACTGCATTCTTGGTAGCAGTAGAAAAATCTGGGTGACAATCCAAAATAATATACTCGAATTTTCCTAAATTTAAACGTTCATAATTATCTGACAACCACATGTAGAGGAACATGTTTTTGTTAGTCTTATTTTCAATGGTACGCTCAATATCGTCAAGGTGCATATCTCCGGCAATTATACTAATATAAGCACTTATTTCATGTATTTTGACTTTCCCTCGATCTAAGAAAATGTTGCCAACGGTGTCTTGATTGTCGTAAATGTTGTAAGTCTGGGTTAAATTACTTTGGTGGTCTAAGTCAATAAATAAAACATGCTTGCCATTTTTTGCTAACCACTCACCATAATTAAAAGCTAGGGTAGTTTTGCCAACGCCGCCTTTTATAGCTGAAAATGTAATAATTTCCATTAGTGTCCCTCCTCATACATGCTAAGTAAGCTTAATAAATATCACTACATGTATAATAACGCATAACACATATATTTGCAAATGATAAATATGTTTTATATTCATGAATAATTAGCATGGGCTAGCTAAGTGTCCTATCTCTTGATATTAAGTTTTTTACGATATCGAATAAAAGTTGTCCGCTTGATCCCGGTATTCCGAGCAACGTCTATGTCACTCACGCCTGCCTGATAAAGCTTAAAAGCATGTTGCAAGCGGGGATCGTCTTGGGTGTATTGGGGTTTGCGGCCATGATATTTACCCTGCTGTTTGGCGAGGGCAATCCCTTGTTGCTGACGCTCGATGATTCGCTTACGTTCGCTTTCAGCCTGATACTTATACAGTTCAATGATGAGGTTAGTCATGAGTTGACGTAAATTCGGGTCAGCGATTCCTGGACGCTGGTAACGAACAACCATCGCCCGTTCGTGGTTTCGTTGACGCTGATCAGCCGTAACTGCTTTAAATCCTTCAGGAATAATCAAATCATGATTGGGTTTATCAAAAATCTTGACATAATTTGTCATAAAAACCTCCTAAATTCTCAAACACCGTGCTACTGCATTAAGTTTTGTTCGACCTTGATTAAGGCTGCCATTAATCGATCCTGCGTCACACGATCAATGCCGCTAAAGATTCTATTATTGACGTATTCTAAACGCTCATTCAACTTGGGAACCAATGCTTTTCCAGTGCTTGTCAGGCTAATTGACCAAGAGCGGCCATCGGTCTGTGACCGTTGCTTTTGAACGTATCCCAGTCTGATTAATTGTTCCAATCGCCTCGTGACATTACTTTGACTCAGGTAAATTCGTTTAAATAATTGATCCTGTGTTAAAGTTGGTGCCTGGTTAATTTTTAAAATAAAATAATAGTTACTCGATGTCAGCTTCAACGGTTTTAACTGTTCATCCAAATAGGTTTGCAGCTGACGTGAAGCCGTGTTGATTGTTGCAATCAACCCGTCAATTTCTATATCTGTCATCAATAATCACCTTCTCCATTTATGGCTGACAAAAGTTTAGCATTAATTACTTGCTTGCGCAAACAAGTTGATTCATTATTTCCAACTAAAAAAGACCAGGCTTTTATCGGCCTGATCTCCACTAATCTTCAAATTGACTCTTTCCAAGTTTAAAATAACCATGCTATACCAAATATTGCAAATCACTCGAAACAGATGGATAGGCAAAAATTGCTGACATTGCGAGAATTGCCGGACTGTCTTCCGCTTCTGTTTCGCGCATTTTAAATGGTCATGGGCGATACAGTGAAGAGACAGCTAAGCGAGTTAAAAAAATTGCCGACGAAATTGGTTACTATAAGAACCGATCAGCGGCTGATCTTGCCAGTCCGACTAACAATACGATTGGGGTTATTAATTATCCGGCCGAAACAGGTGCAAATGATCAGGTAATTCGTGGCATTATGGAAGAAGCCAATCACAATGGTTTAGATGTGATTATCATGATGTCGGAGCGCGACGATCAGGAAAGTATTGGTCGAACCGTCCAAAATATGATTGAGCGTCGGGTGTTTGGGGTTCTCTTTTTATCAGTTCGTCCTGATCAGGAAATTATCGATAAACTCAAACAAGCAAATATTTATCCGCAAGAAGTTGCCAGTGCCAGTGATCATCAAATCTCATATGTGTCATCAAATGATTTTCAAATCGGTTATCAAGCAACTAAATTCTTAATTAATCAGGGGTATCACGAAATTGGGTTTGTTGGTGCCGATATTAGTAAGGATTTTATTGGTGTGAATCGTTATCAAGGTTATCAAAAGGCCTTGGCGGAATCTCGAATCAAGCCGGATGATCGATGGATATTTGAGGGTGACGGAAAGTATAGTTATGAGTCAGGAATTCAAGCGGTTCAGTATTTTGAGCAAGAATCAATTCCCGTATCAGCGGTCTTGGCAACCAGTGATGATGCGGCGCTGGGGCTGATTAACGGGATGGCAGATGTTGGTAAGCACATTCCTGATGATTTAGCAGTAATCGGAATTGACGGCACCCAAGTTTGTGTTCGCAACCGGCCGCAAATTACCAGCGTCACTCAGAATTTTCGATTAATGGGACAGATGGCGGTTGATGAGTTGATTCGACCGAATCGGAAAATAACGGATGTTCGACAGATTGAAATTCCATTTTCAATTGAACAACGCGAAACGACCAAGCAGGGCCTTAGATGACTGTTGGTCGATGGTCATATCAAATCAAATAACTGGGGCAGAGACAAAAGTCATTTTGCCCAGTTTCCGTTAGTGTCAACACGATTGTTACCAAGCAAAAACGCGGGACAAAAGGCAATTTCCGGTCGTGTAACCGAATCATCAAAATATTCCAAAATCAGGAATATCTTGTTGAACTTGTTACTAAGTTAAAACGTGGACCAGCAAGCAGCCCCCGGCCATATAAGCCCCCTAACTTGATATTTCAAAATCAGGAATATCAAGTTAGGGGGCTTATATTCTGGGGTCTAACCGCTTGCTGGTCCACTCTGGTTATTTGATAATAGAACATCAATATTTTTTAACCCAATGCTTTTAAATTTGATATCAGGACGCTACCTAAAATCACTAGTCCGGAACCAATAACGATACGAACCATTTGATCTTTGGTTTTATATTCGTGAAGCAGGTAGATGCCGCCAAACGTGCCAATAATAACGCCGGTTTGTGAGAGGGTCGTGGCCATCGCTTGGCCAATGAGTGGGTTAGCAGCGGAGATGAACATAAATAAATTTCCGATACCCCAATCAATGCCTGTTGTGAGGTTTTTCCAGGTGTATTTCTGAAACATGATGGTTCGCTCGTGGAATAAGAAGATAATAATTAAGATCGAACCAATGACTTGACCGACCGCTTGAGGGGTCACAATCGCAGTCATATAATTGATGCCGTTATTAGCGTTATGAATATGGTTACTAATATACCCAACTTTGACCAACAGGTTTGGAAAAACAAAATAAAGCATAAAGCCAACTGTTGAAATAATTAAGACGATCATTCCTTGATTGTAAGTTGCTGGTCGTTTAGTGGCTTGATGTTTATCTAAGGTTGAACGTGCGGCTGTCAAGATTGCACCGATGGTAATTAATGCAATTGAGATTGACCCAAATAGCCACATTTTAACGGTAATCCATTCACCTAAAACGGCTGCGGCCATCAGCGCATTTGAAATAATTTGACCGGCTGTTGAAATTGGTAACGCTGAAGAAACCCCCATTTTTTTGAACGCAATGAATTGTTCAGACGTGCCAACGGCCCAAAACAGCCCTGAAAGGATGCCAACGATCCAAATACGATCAGTTATAATAACACCGCGTGGAATAACGAATGTTAAATAAATAAAGGTACCTAAGATTAAAGCGCCAAGCGATTCACCTAAGACCTGCTGGCCAGCTGAGCCACCCATTTTTGTACAAATTAAGCCAACTGATCCCCAAGTTAATGGTGGGATTAAGGCCATTAAAATTGCCATAATAATTTCCCCAATCTAATTCGATAATAGTAGAAAAGTAGATTTCAAAAGATAAGGACATAAGTCAAATATTCGAAATTAGAATATTTGACTCATGTCCTTAACGTTCAGAAATTAACATATTCTCTTTTTCACTTTGACGTGTCTAAACGATGACATATTAACTCCTCAATTTTTCGTTGGGATAAATCATGACTTTTAGTGAGCCGCCCTTATCAGTTCTGGTTTCTTCAAGCGCATCACGAGTCTCATCTAAACTGTAGTAATTAGTCAATAAGTTTTCAAGAACGTCGAGGTGTTTAGCCAGAATCTTAACGCCCAATGCATAGGTGTTGGCATATCGGAAAATACCGAAGATTTGCGTTTCGTGATCAGTCATGAAAGGAATGTCCAATGGAATTTTGTCAGTGGTTGGCACACCAACATAAGCAATTTTACCACCCCGTTTTAGTGCTCGGAGGTCTTCGCGTTCAGCTGCCGGATTACCAGAAGCATCCATGACGTAGTCAACACCTTCATTGTTTGTTAGAGACATAATCTCTTCAAGCGAATCAGTCTTTCGGATATCGATGATTTCATCGGCACCCATCTTCTTAGCAGTTTCAAGACGTAAATCCTCACTGTCGCTGACAATGATCCGGTCGACACCAAACTGACGAAAAGCAAGAATTGCAAGGAGACCAACGGCGCCCATTCCGGAAATAAAGGCTGTGGTTCCGGGCTTAACGTCTAGCTTCTGGCAAACGTGAACGCCAACGGAAAATGGTTCGTTTAATGCGGCAATTTCATATGGCATTTCATCAGGAATTGGGAAAACAAAATCTTGTGGGTAAACGATTAATTCGGAAAGATCACCATCGACTGGTGGCGTTGCCATAAATTTCATATTTGGGCAGAGATTGTATTTACCTTCTCGACAATAATTGCAATGGCCACATGGCACACCTGGTTCAATTGCTACTCGATCACCGCGTTTAACGGTGGTGACCTCATCACCGGTTGCGACTACGATCCCTGAACTCTCATGTCCAAGAATGAGTGGCTTTTTAACAACGAAGTCACCAATATGACCGGTATCATAATAGTGGACATCTGACCCACAAATGCCAACTGCCATCACTTTGATTAAAACGTCGGTCGGCTTCATTGCGGGAAGTGGGGTATCCTTTATTTCGATATCAAAAACTTTGTTTAAAACCGCACTGCGAGTTGTTTTAGGGTAATTATCCTTTGTATAATTTGGAAGTGAAACACGTTCTTTAACATCCATGATAAAATCCTCCTAGGTAATTTGTATTTAAACGCTGATAAATAATATCTGCACATCATTAAGTGAATTGAAGCGGCCACTTTCAATCTTTCGAATAACATGAGTAAGCGATTACGCAGATTGGATAATCACGCTCAAGTATTTGAAACACGATTCAACTAATTGATGAGGGATTAAGTTGTTAATAATTGCTGAAGTAAGGGAGATCAGGGAATTATCAGTTATAAACCTCACTAATTAGTTTAAAAGTAATTGAAAAGAAGTCTAGCGGGCTCCTCAAGCATTTTTTGTTATTAGGGAAGCGCTTACGCATATTATTGCACCAAATGATAGCGCTGTCAATTTTTAATTAAAAATATATTTGACCTTGATAATTGTTTAACTGAGTAAGGTATAATTAGATTATTAAACAAAAATGGAGACTAAATAATATTGAGAGTAAAAATTGCTGACATTGCTAAAATTGCTGGACTATCAACGGCTTCGGTCTCTCGAATTTTAAATGACCGTGGCGGATATAGTAAGGCGACTGCAAGTCGGGTAATGCAGATTGCCGACGAACTGGGTTATTATAAAGATCGTTCTGCGTCAGATCTTGCCAGCCAAAGTAACCATACAATTGGGCTTATCTACACGGATTCTGAAACTAATTTTAATGATTTGGTTATTAAAGGAATTATGGCAGAGGCCACAATAAATAAATTGGACACTATTTTAATGATTGCCAAGAAGAATGATCCAATCAGTTTAACTAAAGTTGTCCGGGATATGATTGAACGCCGGGTGTTTGGCTTGTTATTTGTTTCCACCCAACCTTGTTCTTTGAACAAGATGATCGCCTTAATCAGTTAAACGTGACTGTGGTCACCTTGAATCCTAAAGTGACGCACCGTTACAGTAAGTTATTTGATGATGATAAGACCGATACCGTTGATGCCTTTCACATTGCCGATTTCTTACGGATCGGCCGGTATCAAGTTCCGGTTACCCGCGATGAAAAGCACATCGCTTTACAACGCTTGACCCGGGAACGATACCACTTAGTCCATCAGATCAATGATTGTAAAAATCACTTTTTAAATAACCTGTACTACAAGGTGAACACCATCGATACGGTCTTGCCTACCTCAGTCTTTGGGTCAACCATGCTTAGCATTCTGAGTGATGAGAAGTATTCCCTAGATGACCTGGTTCAGATACCCTTGTCAGCCTTAACTGATGAGCTAAATCATTTATCTCATGGCCGGTTTGGCGATGCCAAAAGTGTTGCCAAAGCACTGAAGAAAGCCATTAGAAGTTCTTATCGGCTTAGCAAGACGGTTGCCGATTCCGTTGATCAAGTATTGGCCATGTACGCTAATCAGTTGCGGATGCTTAATCAACAGCTAAAGCTGTTAAATAAAAGCATTTCTGATCTGTGCTCGGTCATTTCAGGTGCAGACTCACTCCAAAGTATTCCGGGAATTGGACCAGTGTATGCGGCCGGATTACTGGCTGAAATCGGCCAAATTGACCGTTTCCCCAATGATGCTAGTCTCGCCGGCTACGCTGGCTTATCATGGCAACGCAGTCAATCAGGAAATCATGAGCGACAATTAACGCCGCGAACCAAAAGTGGTAACCAATACCTACGTTATTACTTAGTTGAAGCTGCCAACTCAGTAAGGCGCTATGATCCCACTTATGCCAGGTACTACCAGAAGAAGTTCCGGGAGGTACCAAAGTATCAACATCGTCGAGCTTGTGTGTTGACCGCTAGGAAGCTGGTTCGGTTAATTATTAATCTACTAACTGAACATAAACTGTACACGCCTCCTAAATTGGTCTAGCGCGACGAACATCGCTAACATTGCAAGTTTCTAACCAGTGAATTTTTGTACTTCACTGGGCTGGGGGAAGTATACTCTCCTCACAATTAGAACTATCAATATTTTACGTATCACCTACTTGACTTCTGACCACAAGTCTTATGTTGTTTGTTGGGTTAGAAATATTAAACAACTAGCTTTCCCCTAACCCGCCCGGTAAAATGGATTGTTAGGAGGGTGACACCTAGAAGGCGTATTTCTAGGTGCTGATCCCCGTTAGCAACTCTACTGCTGACGAGGACGCCCTCTTTTTTTATGTGCTTCTTAATCCACTCTATGCCTTCATCAGATATTAACTTGCTTTTCCCAGAACCAAGCATTAATTCTTCTGGGAATTCTTCTCTATGTCTGCTCAACCAAGCACTAACATAGTTGCGCCCATGTCCTAATTCACGACTTGCTTGTGCTAGACTATGCCATTTTTGTTTGTTTGCCACATGTGGATTCCCCTTTCTTTATTTTAGCTTTAGTTTAGCACATAAATAGGTGCATTGATACCATTTTGTTTTACATTTTGATTACAAGTGCATGCCCCCATCTTCATGCCGGTTCCGGGTTTGATGTTGCCGCTGCTTTTTCGTCATTTCCCACTCGGTCTCTTTTAAGCCACGTAGTTGCTGCTTTCTTAGATAGTCTGTATTTTTCGCATATAAAATGGTCACTAAGGCTTCGTCCAAAATATTCATCAGGTAATTTTGGGGGCTAGTCGGGTGGTAATTAATGGCCTGATAGTCCTTAATTTGGTCTTGCTTATATTGATCAAACCGTGTTGTCTGTTGTTTCAAACGGGCTTGCACCATTTCAATTTGTTTGTGATCCAACTTAGGATCTTGGCCACATTCGCCGATAAACAGTTGCCGGGTGCCATCATGTTTTAAGACCCGTTGCAGTCGATGATCCTGAATATCTTTTAATTCCATTTTACCTAACAGGTAATTTAAACCGGCTTGGTGTTGCTGACTAGTAAAGACTACCGGTGGCTGCTGTTGCAATTGACTAAGATCATCGGCGCTTAATGGCTTTAATTCTGGATCATAGTAAACCACAGCGGTATAGATTTGCTCCTTATCAATCGTCTCTAGCTTATCCAGGTCACTGTCCGGAAAAGCAGTCGTTAGAATGCTGTTGTATTGGGTTTGCACTACGGCTTTAACTTCCCGTATGACCCGTAAATTTTTCACCGCTTTAGAAATGAATTCGAGTTCGTTAGGTTGATAAGCGGCTAGCATGCCCCGATCAGTATGCTTCAAATCGTCTAACTGGTGACCATGTTTGGCTAGTACCGTGGTTAATTGCTTCTCAATTGTTTGGGCCTGCTGATTAACTAACTGCCAGCTGGTATATGGCCGCTTGGTAAACGTCAATAATTGCTGGGTTAATAAGTCACTTCGAATATCCGCTAACCGTTCTGCCAATTCGCTACCCTTAAAAATCGTTTGTTCACTATTAGTTTCTTTAATCAGTTCCCGTCGTTCAGCTGCGGTTGTCTGTTCAAAATTAAGTTCCGGATAAAGCTTTTTCGTTGCTCGTTCCACCACTTTATTTAACAACTGATTAGCTTGTGCTAGTGATGTCGTTTGCTGGTCAATGGTCAGCAGTTGCTTGGTTACATCTTCACCAATGGCATGTTTAATTAATAAGCTGTTTTTCCAATTAAATAGCATGCGCTGTTTATCATCTAAATGCTCTAAATCGACATAGGTTTTCAGCTGTTGACTTAGATGACTAATTGTGTGTTTTTCAGAGAATGATAGCTCGTCAGTTAAAGCGTCAAAGTGTTCATGATTTCTAATCTTTTCGTCAAGATTATGATATTTAGCTTGGGCGCTTCTTTGTGCGCTAACTTGTTGATTAAATGCTTTTCGTTTTTTTCGTTGGCTGTTAATGCCTTCGTGTTGGGTAGGTGTCTCTTGAATCCCTTGATCGACAAACGATTTTTCACTAATCCGATCCGGAATATTTTTTTGTTTTAAATCCTTAAAATACTCAGCTAATTTGATTAAAGTATAAAATTCCCTTGGAGTAAAATCTGCTTCTTTTAAAAAAGAACGACCATAAAAAATATTTATCATGATTATTACCTCGATATCCCGATCTGCATTTTAATTGCCAAAGCAATTGCTTCTGAAGCAGAAGCCAAATTTTTTTTATCAATAATTAAAGGTGGCAGCAAACGAAGGGTGTTATGTTTGGAAGAAATAGTTAAGTAACCGGCCCGTTGTAAATCTTTAATAATTGTCGTTATCGACAAACTGCTATCTAATTGAATACCAATCATCAAACCCTGGCCACGGACATCTAAAACTTGACCACATCCCAGTAATTGATCTTTTAGCAAGGACAAAAATAATTGTCCTTTTGACTCGACCTGCTTTAAAAGTTCTGGCGTAATCAGCGATAAAACAGCATTTGCACTAGCCATAGCCAATAAGTTCCCGCCAAAAGTGCTTCCGTGCGATCCTGGCGTAAAGGCCGATCCCAACTCGCTCTTTCCAATCATGGCTCCAACCGGGAGCCCGGCTCCCAAAGCTTTTGCAATGGTAATAATATCCGGCTGAATTGAATAGTGTTGAAAAGCAAAGGCTTTTCCAGTTCGGCCGATTCCGGTCTGAACTTCATCAATAATTAGTAGCCCACCATAAGCTTTAATTTTCTTTGCCAATTGTTTTAGCCAGTCGGCCTTTATCAAGTTAACGCCCCCTTCGCCTTGGATCATTTCAACAATACAAGCTGCAAAACTATCGTCCAATAAACTTAATGAAGAAAAATCATTATAAGATGCCACAACAACATCGGTCTGATCAACGAAAAAACCTTCTTTAATCCCAGGATAATCAGTTACTGTAAGTGAACCGTAAGTTCGGCCATGAAAAGAATTATTAAAGGTCATAACTTTTCTTCTACCGGTATATTTATGTGCTATTTTTAGAGCTGCCTCATTAGCCTCGGTTCCAGAATTAGCAAAAAAAGTTAGACAGTCGAAACCAACCAATTTAGATAATTTGCCAGCAACTATTTCTTGTGGAGAACTTTGGTACAGATTAGAAACGTGCCAGATTTTTTTAAGCTGCTTTTCAACACTTTGAGAAATAATTGGATTTTTATACCCAAAGCTCATGACGCCGATTCCACTAGCTAAGTCCACATATTCTTTACCTGAATCATCAATTAAATGAAAGTCGTGTCCATCGACTAATTCAATTGGATATCTATTATAGGTATTAAATAAATTTGTCATTTATATATCCTCCCAGAATGCTTTCTACGTCCTATACATGGCATTGATTTTCACATAATCGTAGGTCAGATCAGACCCCCAAGCCTGGCCTTTGCCAGAACCATTGCCGACCGAAACATCAAAAACCAGTCGTTTATCTTTAACTGCGTCTTGTAAAAATGACGGATCATTTAAAATAACTTGCCCTTTATAAATAACTGGAATCGAATTAATAGTTAAAGAAATTTTATATGCTTCCAAATCAACCTCTGCATTCCCAATCGCGTCGATGACACGACCCCAATTAGGATCTTCACCAAAAGCAGCAGCTTTAACAAGATTGGAACCAACGATTTTTTTAGCAATCATCCGGGCATCTAAATTATTTTCAGCACCACAAACATTGGCCGTAACCAATTTAGAAGCACCTTCTCCATCGGACGCAATTTTGATTGCTAGATTTTTCATTAACAAATGCAAAGCTCGTTTGAAAAGATCATATTCCTTTGAATTAGCCAAGATCTCAGGTTGCCCGCTAGCACCATTAGCCATCACAATAAGCATGTCGTTGGTTGAAGTATCACCATCGATTGTGATCTGATTGAAAGTCAGCTCGGTTAATTCACATAAAAGCTTTTGTAGCAGCCGACCATCAATCTTGGCATCGGTGCAAATAAAAGACAACATCGTGCCCATATTTGGATGAATCATGCCTGAGCCCTTGGCTACACCCGTTAACATTTGATTTTGACCAAATTTCAGACTAGCAACTTTCTGTTTCGTATCAGTCGTCATAATGGCTTGAGCAATGTGGTTATTTTTGCACTTGCGTAATTTTTCAATGCCAAAAAACATTTTTTTCATTGGCAACTGCTCACCGATAATCCCGGTTGAGGAAACCGCCACTAAATCTTTATCAAGTTCAAGCTTTTTTGCTATGATCTTCTGTTCAGATAATGCATTATCATAGCCTTCTTGTCCGGTAAACGAATTGGCATTGGTAGAATTAACCACTAACGCTTGAAGTTTCTGCGTTTTATGAATTGTTTTTTTTGGTAAGTTTTACCGGTGCAGCTGGAAACTTATTCAATGTAAAAACACCTGCTGCATCAGCTACACAATCCGAGACAATCCAGCCCAAATCGAATTTATCAGAATAACGACTCAATTTTGCGTGCAGACCGTCTCCATAAAAACCCCTTGGCCAAACTAAACTATTTAAAATTTCCATAATTATCCCTAAACCACTTCCGGCATCATGGGCAAACCAGCTAATTGGCCAAAACCAAACATTCTATTTAAGTTTTGAACAGCCTGTCCTGCCGCGCCTTTTAATAAATTATCAATTACACTGTCAACCAATAATATTCTTGTTCGTGGATTGTATTCCCAAGCGATTGCAGTCAAATTACTGCCAACAACGTCCTTAATCGAAGGAAAGTTCTGTCCATAAAGTTTAATAAAGGCTTCATTTTTATATGCATTCATGAAAGCTTGATTAACCTTTGGCATAATTTCGGTCAAACTTAAAGGAACCTTGGCGTAGATTGTCGCCATCAGGCCACGCGTAATCGGCAGCAAAGTCGTTGTAAACTGAATTGCTTTTAATTTTGGATTAAGAAGTTGCAATTCTTGAACGATTTCTGGAATGTGTTGATGCTGATTTATCTTATAAAGATTCGAATTCTCATTAATAGAGACAAAATGTTTTGAAGGACTAAGACTTTTTCCAGCGCCGGAAACACCGGACTTGGCATCGACAATGATTGTATCCAAATCAATTAAATTATTTTTGACCAGAGGCGCCAATCCTAGTAAAACAGCCGTAGCATAACAGCCAGGATTTGCAACATAGTGATTAAGCGGATGATGAAGTTCAGCCAATCCATAAGCTGCCTTTTTGAGATAACATTCAGCAGCAGCCGACTTGTGATACCATTTCTCATAATTCTCGCTTTTATGTAGACGAAAGTCACCGGACAAATCAATCACTGGAAAATCGTTTTGAATTAAAGGCAGTGCAATCTCTTTGGTGACACCAGCCGGACAAGCAAAAAAAATGATATCCGCATTTTTCACGATTGCTTCCGTATCAAAAACATTAATCAAAGGATCAGGTTGATTATATTGAACTAAAGCCGGCATTATTTGAGATAAACGTTTGCCAACATTATTTTTTCCGTAAAGTACAATTTTGCCAACATTTGGATGGTTTAATAAAAGTTGGTACAGAATGCTGCCTGCATAACCAGACACGCCAACTAAAGCGACACTAATATTCATAATATTCTCCTAAAATTGAGTACAAAAAAACAGTTATCTTACACACAAAAAAATGTAAAAAAACTGTTTATCGTCGGGCGATATTAGAGAGAATTAATGAATTTGTAAGCCATAAATGCGTCATAATTAAATTTTATATTAATATATACAATATACGTATTTTTAGAAAAAGCAAGGTTAAAAATTAAAAATATTTTTTCTTAAAACATTTATCAAAGTATTTTGTTCCGTAATTGCTTGTTCTTTGATTATATTGAGTTTATAAATTTGGCCTTTAGAGCATCGCTTCCATAAACGTCCTGATCTTTTCTTGGACATGCAGGACTTTGGCATAATACATTAATAATTTAATATTATTGTTACGTTGTTTAATATACTTTTGCACTGAATATGCTACGAGCTCCACTTGGGCAATATGTGGTGGTCGAATGATATCGCATAGTGTGCGTTCAATATTGTAAGCGTAAACGAGATTGCCACTTGATGTTTTAACAGAATTAATACCAAGGGTATAAAGTGCATTTACTTGCCGATAGGCGTGAATATGAAAACTTGCCAATTTTTCGGCATTATAATTATGAGGAAAAGTCATTTCTAATTTATCGGGAGCTTTTTGGAGCATATCATAGAGATAAAGAGCTGTTTTACAGCAAAAGATTCCTTTGGGAAATCGCAGCTGAGCCAAAACGAAAGCATCTTTAAAGATCAACGGGTCAATATAAACACTTTGATTAACACGTTCAAGCTTCCGGTTAAACACCAGACGATTGAGTGCCTTGTAGTTAATACCAATACCAAGTGCTTGTTGGATCGTAATCATTCCATGATGCATTTCAAGAAAAATTTTGAGCTGATTAGCAGTTAACATATAACTCTCTCCCTCGCCTGCTTTTGATGAATAAGAACTATAAAGATATCCCAATATATCTTGATGGATAGTTTAATTCAATTTATTGAAGCAGGTCAATATAGAAAATTGTTTAATATAAACTAAAACTTTAAAGATTCAAGAATTATATGCGGTTAAAGACTGCCCTTGGCTTTCAAAACAAGACTTCTGCTAAATTTGGAGCGTTTATTATCATTTTTGGATGTAATTATTTTTGTGCCCTCTTCAATTGAATATGCAATACCAATGACATGCCAAAAAGAATAATAATAATTCCGATAAAAATAAAGATTAAGGAAACTCCGATTTTTTCACTAATAAGTCCGCCCAATAACATCCCTAAGGGCATCGCAGTATTACTTAAACCAGTAGTGGCACCGGGTTACCCTTCCCATGAGCTCCTTAGGGGTTGTTGTTTGTAAATAGCTCATTATTTTAACACTGACTATTCCTGCACTTCCGCCAAAAAGAATCACCAGCAATAATGTCAGAAAAACACTTTTTGTTAAGCCAATTATTGCTAGACACAGTCCCATACAAACTAGTGAAAAAATTAAATTGGCATGAAGTGTTATTTTAATAAATCCAGCTAATAAATTTCCAATTAACAGACCAATAATTAGCATTATTTCCGTGAGAGCATAAATCGTTGCGTTCGACTTTAATACTCTTGTTACCCAAACAACATCCAAACTCATAAAGGGACCAACAAGAAACATCGTCAGCATAGAAATAATCACAATCTGCAATAATTTTTTATTTCTGTATACATATTTAATTCCTGATACAAGATTCGATTGTTCTAAGATCGAACGATTATTCAAGTCCCGGCTTTGGATAATTTTGAACTTGGCGACTAAAAATAAAATTGCAATAAACGAAACAATAAATGTTATGGCATTGACTATAAGAAATGAGCTCAAGCTAATCCAGGCAATTAAAATTCCTCCAAACAACATGCCGATTAATTGAGTGGCAAATTGAATTCCTTGATTAATTCCGTTGGCTTTATCAAGATTCCGGTCATCCACTAATTCCGGAATTATAGCGTTAACTGCTGGATCAAAAAAAGATCCAAGAAGTTTGGAAAAGAAAGCAACACATACTACCAACAATTCGCTTGTTCCTAAAATAGAATACATGACAATGGCAGTAATCATTGCAAGAACCTGCAAAACATCAATTATTAACATTAGTTTGGCTTTTGGAATTTTATCGGCGAAATAGCCGGTGAATACTTCTAAAAATACTACTGAATTAAATAAAGCTGTAACTCCTCCAACAATGGCCGTGCTGCTTGTAAGTTTATTAACATACCAAATTATTGCAATATCAAATAAATTATTGCCAATTCTAGAGGCAGTTTCGCCAACCATTAATATCGAAAATTTCTTCATATCTTTCATTTATTTAAAGAAAGTATATCTTCTTTTAATCGCTGAACACATAATGTAAACTATCTTCACAAATATACTGAATTTATGGGGGAAAACAATGAAATTTGGTAGTACATTAAGAAGATCCGCATGTTAAGAATGATCGGACAAGAGGAATTAAGTCAAAATTTAATGTCAAGAACTTCAATTTCCAAAATAGAAAAGTTAAAACAGTTACTGAATTATCGCTCAGTATGACACTTTTATTTTTCAAGAACAGACATATTAAATTATCATCAATGAGTTTTCTCTCAAAAAAGCAATTTGACAAAATATCACTAACATTTTATAATCCTGACAAAGATGAGTATTGTTGAGTCTCGACACAGAGAACCGCGGATAGCTGAGAAACGGTCGATGGCAAAGCAAGAAGATGGTCTTTATAAAGTCATACGCTGGTGAACGGCAGTTGCTAATTGCTTTTATTTTCGCAAACCAGTTTCGGTCGTTGCCCGTTAGCACAATCAATAAGTGGGTGTAGTTAATGCACCAATTAAGGTGGTACCACGGTTTTTCCGTCCTTTATCAGTTTTTGATAGAGGACTTTTTTATTAGCTTATTTATATTTACTTACGCCTAAGAAAATAATGTTGGCGTGTTGAATCGGCTTAATGAACTCATTTTAATGTTAAAGGAGGATTAATGGTTAAATTTGATGAATCAAAAATTTTAAAACAGCTGCCGCGACAATTTTTTGCCGATTTAGTCAAAAAAGTCAATGCAAAAATTGCAAGTGGCGCTGATGTGATCAACTTAGGTCAAGGAAACCCTGACCAGCCAACACCTGATTTTATTGTGAAATCAATGCAGGAACAAACAGCTAAAGCACAAAATCAAAAATATTCTCAATTTCGTGGCGATCCGGAATTAAAAAAAGCCGCAGCTGCTTTTTATAAAAGAGAATATGGAGTCTCTTTGGATCCCGAAAAAGAAATCGCAATCCTAGGTGGATCCAAAATCGGCTTGGTAGAACTGCCATTTGCCATTTTAAACCCTGGAGATACGGTTCTATTACCCGATCCGGGTTATCCAGATTATTTATCCGGCATCGCTTTGGCATCTGCTAACTTGGAATTGTTCCGTTTAAAAGAAAAAAATGGTTTTCTACCGGATTATGATTCAATCAGTCAAGATCTGGCGAAAAAAAGTAAACTCATGTATCTGAACTATCCGAATAACCCTACTGGTGTGGTTGCAAATGCCGAATTTTTCCAAAAAACGGTTGATTTTGCCAAAAAGAATAATGTTGCTGTTGTACATGATTTTGCTTACGGAGCAATTAGTTTTGATGGAAAAAAATCTTTAAGCTTCCTGCAGACCCCAGGTGCAAAAGAAGTTGGGATTGAAAGCTATACCTTTTCAAAATCATATAATATGGCCGGCTGGCGCTTAGGCTTTGCTGCCGGTAACGCTGACATGATCGAAGCGATCAACCTGATTCAGGACCATCTATTTGTCAGTGTCTTTCCAGCCATACAGAAAGCTGGAATCACTGCCCTAAATAGTGATCAGCACACAGTTCATGATTTAGTCGCCCTTTATGAAAAACGCCGGAATCAATTTTTTAAAGCAGCCAAAAAAATCGGCTGGGAGTCTTATCCCTCAGGCGGATCATTCTATGCTTGGATGCCAGTTCCAAAAGGGTACACTAGCGAATCATTTGCAGATCTCCTATTGGACAAAGCAGCCGTTGCTGTTGCACCAGGAATAGGTTTTGGAAAAGGCGGTGAAGGTTTCGTCAGAGTTGGTTTGTTAATTGACGAACCATATTTTACAAAAGCTTGTCAGCGGATCGCCAAATTGAATTTGTTTTAAACAAAAAAGGAGAATTAATAATATGAGAATATCTGCAGAATCTGAAAGAGAATTTTTGAAAAAAATTTTTAACAAATATGGTTTTTCGAGTCAAAACAGTGAATTGCTTACCGATACATTAGTAGATGCCGATTTAAGAGGAATATCCTCTCATGGAATTCAACGGCTAGCCTGGTATACCGATATGGTTAAAGAACATATCATTGAACCCAAAAACGAAGTAAAGATAATAAAAGAAATTCCCACCGCTCTTTTCGTGGATGCCAATCAAAATATGGGACAGATTGCTTCAAAATTTACGATGAGTAAGTTAATTGAGAAGGCAAAAAATACTGGGATCGCAATTGGTGTTGTTAGAAATTCCAACCATTTTGGAACAGCTGGTTATTATGCAAGAATGGCTAGCAAAGAAGACTTGATTGGAATTGCTACGACGAATACTAGGCCCTTAGTTGTGCCAACTAATGCCACAAAAGCATTTCTCGGATCAAATGCTTTCGCCTTTAGTTTTCCTGCAGAGCCCCATCCCTTTGTATTTGATGGAGCGACCTCTGTTGTTTCCAGCGGAAAAATTCAAGTGTTTGCTAAAAATAATAAACCGATACCTGGAGATTGGGCGGTCGATGCTCATCGCAATATTGTTAAAGATCCAGAAAAAGTTGAAGATAATTTAGCTAAGGTTGCTTTTACTGAGGATAATCAAGGCGGTGGGGTGCTCACTCTTGGTGGCAATTCAGAAATTAATTCTAACTACAAAGGTTTTGGAAATTCAATTATCGTTGAGTTGTTGACCGGTATCTTGGCACAGGGCTCGATCTCCGCCGATACCAATAAAAAAGGTCACCATGATTTTAGCCAGTTCTTTGTTGTTATGAATCCCTCATTTTTTGGTGATCTAAATGTTATTAAGGATACCGCCAAATTAATGTTTGATCGAATCCGAGAACTTGACCATATACCCGGCAAAACAATCTTCGTTCCCGGTGACCGAGAATACAAGAATTATGAAGAAAACAGCAAATCAGGAATTTTAATTGATGATAAAACTGCTGATGAGCTTAAAATCATTGGTGAAAAATATCATGTTTCAGTACCAGAAGCTGTAACTGTCCAACAAAATTAATTTATATTAAAAGTTTTCTGCTGATATCATAATTTCGTTAGGATTTTTCTTACCATTTCTGATAACACTTAGAAAAGCATTTGTGCGCTAAATTATTTTATGTATTTTTTGCCATATTTACGGCAGTTTTTGCAAGAACATATTGTGCATCAATTACACGATCAGATATATAAGGTTTGCGTTCTTGCGCAACAGAAAACTCTGTACATCCCAAAATTACATAATCGCATTTTTGTTTTATTAAAAGTTTCTCTACTAAGCAATGATATTTATCTGCCTCAATTCGATTATTCTGCTTTATATCCTGATAAATAAATTTCATGACCTGTCTTTGCAATTCTTTATCAGGAATAATCGCTTGATCGGATTGCGCCGAAATTTTTTCTTGGTATAGTCCGGAAGCGATTGTGCCGTCTGTTGCCAAGATACCAATTTTTAAAGTTCCCACTGTTCTTTTTTTACAAGCTTGAACCGCCAAGGATGGCATATTTAAAATAGGCATTTTTGCAATTGCTGTTAATTCGGGCAAAAAATAATGAGCTGTATTACAAGTAATGACAACAAAATTAGCCGACAAAAAATTTAACTGTTGAATATCTTCTTTAAGAAAAGGCAATGGATCATCTTTAGTCCGATCGAAAATATATGCTGTTCGATCAGGAATTTTTGCGTGATTAAATACTAAATAGTTTAGAAAATCCTGGTCGCTATGGGCATCGGTCAAATGATCCAATGTATGGACAAAGTTTTCCGTTGCCATTGTTCCCATGCCACCTAAAATGCCGAAAAAATCTTTCATTAGAATCCTCGCCTCGTTAGACTAGTTTTTTACAACGACAGCTAGTACTTTAGTATCTTGCCTAAGCAAGACTTTTAACAACATTATAAATATATTTATGCGATTTAATAGCTGGAAAAACACATTTTTTTAAATAACGTTTACTGAATAATTTTTTCGCATAGTAATGTGATTTTACTTTTAAATCATAAATTGCATAAGCCTGTTATCAAACAATTTTGTAAACCAGCTTGCACTTTAAAATTTAAAGTAGTTTTAATTTAAAGTATTTAGAATTGCAGATAAATTACTTTTATATGTAACCATGTAAGTACTTACGTGAAAAGGAGCCTTAAATGAACTTATCTTTGCTGTTTGAAAATAATAGCTACACAGAAGAAAGCCTTAAAGATGGAGCTTCGATTGTTAATTACCGTGCATTTTGGGATATTGCTTACGTTGCTAAAGCCGTTGACCCGATTCAAAAAATGAATGTCTTTGTTCCGCTCGGATATTATAAAAACGAAAGCATTAATGACTATGGACTAAATACGGCACCGATCTTTATGCCAAACACGGTTGGCGGTTATTTTCCCGGTCCGCGGACTTTTCCAGGAGACAAAAAAATCTTATATAACTCCTCTACGATCGTTAAAGCTTTATCCAGAGGCTATGTTGTTGTCTCTGCTGGCTTAAGGGGCCGGACTTTAACAAACGAGAATGGAGAATTTATCGGCAAGGCACCGGCCTTCATCGTTGATATGAAGGCCGCGATCAGATATATCAAACTCAATAAAGACAATTTTCCAGGCGACGTTAATAAAATCATCACTAACGGGACAAGTGCCGGTGGCGCAATATCAGCTCTGGCTGGTGCCTCCGGGAATACCAGCTTTTTTGAAAAAGAATTAGAGGAAATCGGGGCGGCCAGCAGTTCGGATAATATATTTGCCGTGTCGGCTTATTGTCCAATTCACAATCTCGAGCATGCTGATGCTGCTTATGAATGGCAATTCAATGGTATTAACGACTGGCATACACAAAAAATTGAGATAAAAAACGGTAAAGCCGAGTTTAGTCCTTTAAACGGGCAACTTAACGAACTTGAAAAACAGTTATCATCAAAATTAAAGGATCAATTTATTGAATATTTGAATTCCCTGCGTTTAAGAAATCCCGACGGAGATTCTCTAACGTTGGATAACAACGGTGAAGGAAGTTTTTTAGAGTTGACAAAAAAATTCTTAATTAAGTCGGCTCAAACGGAAGTCGACAAAGGAAACGAACTGGATAATCCGGATTTTCTCGATCTTCAAAACAATCAAGTCGTCGGACTAAAATGGAAAGCCTATTTGCGTTACCTAACCAGGATGAAAAGAGTACCGGCCTTTGATGATCTGGGATTAAATAACCCAGAAAATGATTTATTTGGTGATCTAAAAATCAAAGCAAAACATTTTACTGAAATCGGGCAATCATACGGCGATCAAGCAGCAAAAAAAGCAAATCCGGAGCTTGTCGCAGCCGTTAACCCACTTAGTTATTTAAACAATCAAGCCAACAGTCTGATTGCCAAACATTGGCGGATCCGCCACGGTGCCGCAGATCGCGATACTTCTTTTGCCATTCCGATAATTTTAGCTACCACACTGCAAAATATGAATTATGATGTTGACTTCTTTATGCCGTGGGCAAAGCCCCACAGCGGAGATTACGACTTGATCGATCTTTTTGACTGGATAGATAGTTTAGTGAAGGGAAAATAAGAGATAAAAAGCTTTGAAGCTCGTAAACAAATCATGCTCAATTCAAAAAAGGCTGGATCAAAAATTTAGTGAACTAGAAGCAATAGCATTGAACTATTTAATAACTACTGGTTGTAGTTAATTAATTAAAAAGCATTGAATTCAAACAAAAAAACTCATAATCCTTTAGGCAAAAGCTGAGCTTGTTTTAATTTATCAGCTTTTAATATTAATGCTGAAAATATTTATTCAAAAAGTTTTGAATATGTTTTTCATACTCTAAAGGATCTAGCCAATAGCTTTCGGCATGGGTTGCATTCTTAACGATCCATAACTCTTTTGCTGCTCTTGTTGCTTTATAGTTTTCTAAGGCCATATAGCTTGGAACATAATCATCACTTTCACCATGGATGAAAAAGATTGGCAGCTTATTTTTCTTTAATTGTTCAACTGAAGAAACATCCCCTAAATAATATCCCAGACGATAACGATTAATTGTACTTACCAAAGGATAAAAAGGATACTTAGGAAGATGATAATGGCGCTTCAATAAAAAAGTCATTTCTTCATCAATACTCGAATAACCGCAATCTGCAATAACGCATCTAACCTGTGGCGGCAGCTCTTCACCACTCAACATTTCAACAGTTGAAGCGCCCATACTAACACCGAACAAAAGAATTTCACTTTGGGAACCAACCCGTTTGATTATTTTTTTCAACCATTGCAAGTAGTCGAGGCGATCGAGCCAACCAAAACTTATATATTTACCCATGCTTTTTCCATGTCCGCGATCGTCGGGCAAAAGTACATTAAAGCCCATATCGTAAAACATTTTGGCATAACTGGACATAGTTTCCCCATTGCCTTTATAGCCGTGAGCGATAATAACAACTTTCTTTGAAACTTCCTCCTTTGAAGGAATGAAAAAAGATGACATTTGTTCTGTTTCATTTCTGATTTGGAAAGTCCAATGTTCTTTATTAATTTTTCTAAACCAGTCAACATATTTCCAGTAACTTGCTGCATATTTTTGCTTTTCTTGCGATGTTTCCGGAACATAATCAACTCTTTTAAATGAAATTTTGAATAAATATTCACTGAATAAAAAGGAAACAGCTGCCAGACCGGTTGAAACTTTTAACAACAAACTTTTATTTTTCATGGTTGACTCCTACATGAAGATATCTTAATCATATTAAATGCAGTAAAACTCGGTTAGTTTTGCTTAAAAATGATTAAAATAAATCGAACCCTTTGTTAATCCAATTCTAGGGCTTCTATGTTAAATTAAAAAACTATTATTCGTATTTCGATCTAGAGTTGCCAAATTAAAAAAAATGGATATTATCAAATACCTAACTTTGAAATTTAATAAGATCCAATTTTTTAATTAAAAATATCAGCTAACTAATTCTTAATTACTTATATTTATTGGCATAAGTTCCTGGAACCGTCATTGGACAATTTAATAGATAACATGATACTGTCTTTAATTTCGAGACAGTTAGTTACTAGTATGTGTATCCATTGAAATGGATCAACGATATTTTTTTAATTTTTCTTTAGTCGTAAGTAAATGTTCTTTTGGAGCATAACTTAATTTTATGTAATTATTGATTAAAGGCGCTCCAGCAGCAACACAGGCTTTTTGAATCTTTGGAATCAAAGCCAGTAATTGATCCAAATTCCCCTCGATCGTAGTTTCAAAAGATCCGACTTCATAGAAAAGACCACTGGCATCAATTTCGGCAATCGCTGCGTCAACAATTTTAATTAATTCTTTTTCATCTGTTGTTTGTGGCAAAACTTGAATAGCCATTGCTGCATTCATGATTTACATTCTCCCATTAAAATTAATTATCATACACAAAACTGTGATTAATATGGCATCTTACAAAAATTAAAAAGTCGTAGAAAAAAATTTAGAAAACGACTTTAAATATGTTTTTTGTGATTTGCTTATGTAAATTTGTTTAAAAAAATATCAATCTTTTAAGATTGATATTTTTAATAATGGTTAAATTTAATTCTTTTCACTACCTATTTAAGCTGATTACTTTTATTTTTATATTCACCAACAGTGATAGCAAAGATATCGAGATTCCTAAATTGACTGTTCATGAAGATTTCTTCTTTAAGAGTACCCTCCTGTCTAAAGCCTAAGCGCCGAGGAATTGCCTTGCTCTTTTGATTTTCAGAATCCGCCATCACAATTATCTTATTTAAAGATAATTCGTTAAAAGCGATATTCAATAAATGTTTTAAAGCTTCAGTCATAATACCTTTTCCCTGATATTTACTAAACATCCAGTATCCAACCTCTGCTCTGTGATCGTTCCTATCAATATTATGCAAATCAATCATCCCAATCGGTTGATTATCAACAATAATCGTCAACTCTAAAAGTTGATACTTGGCAGTTTTTTCCCTAGCATAATTGATAAAATCAATCTCGTTTTTTTCGCTTTTAGTTATTTTGACCCAGGGCATCCACATGGATAAGGGTTTTCGATCAACTTCGATAATCTCAAATAATTTTTTAGCGTATTTTTGTTCAGGCAAAACCAATTCGACAGTTTGTTGGCTTACTTGAAAACTACTTAAAACAAACATATATAAAACTCACTCTCTTATTTTAATAAGACAAAAACAATATTAAAATTCGTATGGAATCTGTTTCTATTGCCAACAGCCACGAATATAAGTTCCAACAAGCAATAATAATTTTATAAAAATAAAAAACACATGTGATAAATCATAAAAAACGCCCATTAATATCAAACAGAACTATTTACTAATTAATAAGCCAAACCAGCTAATCGATCCCAGTCTTCAAAGTCTCCATAAAAGAGATCCAAATCCAAAGCTCCACTATAACCACTCAAACTACCGTTATCTGTATACTGGAAAATCGTTGGCGTACTCCAAGCCCCATAGTCATCGTCGTCGGCCCAGGGATCCGTTTCATAACCTGTCGATGCAGTTGTTGCATACTCAGCGACCCAAAGACCATAATTCGGTGCAACAGTGCTCCAATCATATTCCGTAGTCACAGATTTAGACATATAAATTAAAGGTCGAATGCCTGTTAAATCATAAACTTCGTCTAACCATTCTTTTGCCCAGGTTGGTCCTTGTGTTAGAGCACTTCCTTCCCAGTCAAGCACCAAAATCGGATCATCCTTCAGGTAAGCCTTAATATTGCTCACAAAATATTCTGCTTCGCTAACCGCACTACCCGTATCTGCATAACAATATAATCCCAGTTTTTTGCCCGCAGCAACAGTTGTTGCGATTTCACTGGCTTCAGCTGTATTAACATAATCAGTTCCTTCAGTTGCTTTAACAATTACAAAACTTCCAGAAATATCACCATTAGAAATTCCTGATTGATAGGAAGACTCATCATATCCATTCATGGTCGTTGCCGCCAATGCCCGGGCATCAATCCAATAAGATTTTCCGGCCGTCGAATCAGTTACATAAGCATAAGTATAAGTAGTGCCATTAGCTCGCTTAGTAATATCTTCTTTTGTAACAGTTACAGTATCATCATCATAAGTCTTTCCACCAACCGTTGATATTAAAGCAGTTGAAGATGTTAAAGCCGGGCTGCTATAAGTGCCATCATTACGCGCGTAATCAGCAATTTTATAAGTCGAATCCATCGTTGTTGTTGAAGTAATTGTTGCATAATTGGACATATTTAACGATCTAACATCGACCCAATAAGTCTTGCCGGCGGTCATATCAGTTACTTTCGCGTACTGATAGCTCCCGCCGGAAGTTCGCTTGGTTGTATCGATTTGCGTTACTGCAACCATATTTCCAACATAATCCGTGATTGAGCCATTAGCAGTTAAAGTTGACGCAGAAGTCAAGGCTGGACCATCAGTATAAATTCCATCAGTTCTACCAGAAAGAACCGTCGCATATTCATTAGGATCCGTATTTGTTGCCGTGATCGTATCGTAAGTAGTCGTTGAAATACCGCGTGAATCAATCCAAAAAGTTGAACTGCCATACTCAACTTCTAAATACGTATAAGAGAGTCCGTTTCCTCGTGTTGTCACATCTTTTTTAATGACAGTTACTCGATCACCATTGTATTTTGGTGCACTGGCATTGGCTGTGATCGTTGAAGAAGAAGTCAAAGCCGGACCGTCGGTATAAATTCCATCAGTTCTGGATCCTTCTTCAATAACTGCCGAATAATCCTCACTCGTTGACGATGTGACTTGTGCCAAGATTGCTCGGCTGTCAATCCAAAAAGTTGAACTGCCATACTCAACTTCTAAATACGTATAGCTTTCGCCATTCCCACGCGTGGTAATAGCAGACGCGATAACAGTTACTTTGTCTCCATTATAGGCATCTGTACTACCAGTCAAAGAAGACCAGGAAGACAGTGCTGGAGCGGAGTACGTTTTATCATTTCTTGCCGAATCATTAATTGTCGCTTGATAATCAGCCGTCGTTTGCGAAGAGACTGAAGATAAAATAGCTCTTTGGTCGATCCAATAAGTTTTTTTGGCCGTTGAATCATAAACTTCTGCGTAAGTATATTCGCTGCCATTGCTTCTTTTAGTGAGTTCGGTTTCCTCAACCGCGACAGTGTCGTCGTTATAACTGGCCCCAGAAGCATTGGCTGTCATTGTTGAAGAAGAAGTCAGGGCTGGGCCATCGTAATAAACACCATCATTTCTTTTTGAATCAATAATAGTTGCTGTTTTATTGACGGATGTTTTTGAAACTATCGAAGCATAGCTTGTTGTAGTTGTTGCTGCATATGCCTGGCTTGAGTCGCTTGTCATTTGGCTAACCATAAACATCGTTAAAAAATTTAAGAATAAAATTAAGGCTGTTTTTTTAAAAACATCGAATTTACTTGTCATGAAAAATTATTGTCCCAACTAAAAAGCTATGATTACGTTTTTAAGTTAATTATAGTTTGTCCATACTGATATTTAGGAAAGGAACAGGCTTTGTATTGTTTCTGTATTAGTTCTGTAAAAATCCGCTTAGTAAAAATCAAGAGTTCGATTCATAACTATCTAAAATTCCCTGTTCAATTTTATCGATATTTCCAGTCTGATACTCAATTATTTTATTGTCGGAAAACAAGTATACCCGATCGGCCAAGCGTTGACACAAAAGTAGATCATGGCTAGTAACAATTACCAATTTTCCTTCCTTTTTATATTGAAACAATTTCTTTCGCAAAAAATTAATATTATAGATATCTAAGCCGAGGCTCGGTTCGTCCAGGACAATAATTGGGGAATCAATTAAATCAATTAAAGCAAGACTGAGTCGACGTTTCATACCCTTTGAATAATCTTTGATCAACTTTTCTTTTTGCTCAGAAAATTGATAGTCTTCAATAAGTTCATCAATGATATTTTTGTAATTACTTATTCTATAAATTTCAGCAAAGTAAGAAAGATTTTCTTTGGCGGTTAAAAAATCAATAAGTTGATCTTCTGTTGGTAAAAAAGAAAACTTTTTTCGCGCTGATAAATCATATGGTATTTTTAATTTCCGGCCATTTAAAATAATTTCTCCTTCATCAATCTGGTTCAGTCCAACAATAATTTCCATTAAAGTTGTTTTGCCAACACCATTTTTGCCAACAAAGAAAACAATTTCATTTTTGCTGAATGAAAAATTCTGATGGTTGAAAATAATTTTGCTGCCATAATTTTTATTGATTTCCTTTAAAGATAAATAAGCCATCAAATAACTGCTCCTACCAAAATAGTTGTTTTGAAAATAACGTACAAAGTAAAAGAAAAGAATATTCCCGATTTTTTCGCATAAGGCAAAAATCCATAAATTAATTTAGCTGCTAATAAAAACAGTAAATATATGGTGTACCCAAAAATAGAAAAATTAATTAATTGATTTTTGAATATGACTGTGAACAATGTTAAAAATAATTCACCAAAAGCATTAATTAAGATAAATTTTAACAACAATTCTTTTTCTAATGCGTTATCTTTTTGAAGTAAAGATTTTCTCAACTTATTTTCAAGTACAAAGGACAATTTTAAAAATAAACTGGTTAGAAAAAAATTGGTAAAAAGTAGAAAAGAGCGAAAAATAGCTTGAATTAAAAAATCGTTGTAAACACGACGAATATTTATAAAGAATTGAGTCAAAGAAGAGTAGCTATCTTGAGAAACCGAAATTGCATTCTCTAAAAAGGTATTTCCGATATTGCTATAACTAACAAAAGTTATTGAGTGCAGAAAAATTGCAACAACAGCAAAAATAAAAATATTTCTCTTGTTCTTTTGCCAACAAATTTTCATAAATCACCAACCCAATTGCTGATTAGCACCTCAATCATTGCTGCCAGAAAATTTAAAGGTATTATTAAAATTATTATCATCCTCAATTGTCGGCCGAGATTTTTCCAATTCAAATCTTGCTCCAAGATAATCTGGGATACAAAAAAATAAAAACCGAAAGCTGTCGCCAAAATAATTGCCGGTAATTCCAAAAAACTGTGCCAGACGATTTTGTTGGCCATCGAAAGAAAACCAATATGCGATATCATTGTATTAACCTGCATACCAAACACCGCGAAATTCATAATTATTAAAATAAAAGAAACAAGTCCGTAACTAAAAACTCCTGCAAGTAACAGCAAAGATATCATCGTATTATGAACGAAGACTTCAAAAATTGTAAGTTGGATACTAGATAAATTCGCTTGAAATACGCCGGTCAACTGAGTTCCAACAATAAAAGAAAAAAATGCTATAAACAAACTGATAATCATTGATATGCAAAGCGCTCGATCCGGTCTAACAAAAATTTTATTTTGTAACATATTTTTTATATTCTCCATAGAAAAACCGCTGATATTTGTTGATTAGAAAAACTGAAATTAAGTAAATAAAAGAAAGAAAAAATATTTGAGCGACAAATGTCCAATTACTGCCAACATTCATTATTTGAACAAAATATACAGTTATAACTAAAAATTCAGTAATTACTGACACAATTCCTCCACAAACTAATAAACCAATTATTGGCAAAAGCGAATCTTCATTTTTATAATTCGAAAAAAGTCCCGAAAACAAACCGGTAATTTTAATATTGGCCAGTAAAAGAAATGACAGTAAGAAAAATTCTCTTAAAAAGATAATCAATGAAAAATTGAATAAATTCATTCCCAGTATCAGCACAAAAATTTCAGTAATTCCAGTAACGAAAACTATAAAATCGTATTTTTTTATCAAAACCTTCAAAAATCCTGGTGATAAAACATGTGCAATTATCTCATTGGATAAGTCGTTCTTTATCTTCGTTCGAAAAGAAACGACTGTTTTAATTAAAAATATTCCCGTGAAAAAAACAACTGTAAACTCTGAATGCTCTAAGGAATCTCCAAGCAAAAAAGAAATTAAATAGGAAAAGAAGATAACCAGGAAAATCATTAGTGAATCTCGTTGGGCTTCTTTCCAATAACCTGATATTTCTATTTTTTTAATCACTCTCTTATAGACCGGAGATTTAGTCAATTTACCGGAAAATAAAATTTTATAAAAAATTGAAAATTTTGACAATTCTTTATCCTTAAAAATATTTATTGTTTTAGAGGCTGAAGCATAATACAAAAATATTAAAATCGACAGAATGACCATCATGATTGGAAAAAGAAATGAATAATCAATATACTCGGCAAAATAAGTTTTCGTTCTTTCGATTATTGAGGTGACCGCATGAAAAATATTGGTAATCTCAAAAGCAGAATTATTCGAAAAAGTATTTTTCAGCATCAAGAGTTCGACTAAATATACGATTCCAGAGAAACAAAAACCAATAATTACTTTATTTTTTGAACATAAGTTAATAATCTGACTGAATTTTCGAACACTATTATAGATAATCGAAGACAAAAAAATAGTCCAAAGCAGATAAGGACGAAAATTATGGAATAATGGAGTCGACAAAATTAGTAGAAAAACAAAGTAAGCCGAATTATCTAAAACTTCATATTTAAAAGATTTTAAAATCAATAATTTATATTTTTTTCTCGGCCAAAGTTCCATATATTTATTTTTCTTCGAGAAAAGAAAATATTTAAAAAGATCGAATCCACCATTCCATCCAATAGCAGCCAAAAATAATAAACAGTTACAAAGAAAAATCCAATGAGAGGCAATATATCCTTGAAAGAAAATACCTGCTCCATAAACAATAAAAAAAGAAGTCAAAAAAACAAAAAAAATTAATCGCAAGGCGAGTTTATCAAATGAAGTTTCTCGCCAATAAGCCTTTAATTCCAAGCAAATAATTTTAAACATCTTTTGTCCTCAAGGGTGTTCACAAAATTGATTCGATGATGTGATATTTTTTTCTTTACCAAGCTAAAGTAGCTCCTCTTCCGGCTTTTAATTTTCGACTAATAAATATCCCACCTGCTCCAATGATGGCCGCCGCAATCAAAGCTCCCGCTCCAGTTGCTGCAATTAAAGCCACTGCACGTCCAATAGTAAGTGAACCACTTCCAAAAGCTGCGTAAATGATTGGATAAACTGCTTTTGCCGCATGTGCAGATATCCCAAAAGTTCCAGTTAAAGCAAAAATACCAATTGAAAATTTATACATAAAAACCTCTATTCGTTTTATTTGTGAGACGATCGTTTTTAAAAAGATTATAAAGATCAGCTCATAGTAATTAGACGAAAATTCGGAGAAAAATATTAATTTGTTTTGAAAATTTCCAAATAAAATTGGAGAAAAGAAGATAAAAAAGCGTGACATTAAGTTTTTTTGCTCGATGTCACGCTTTTTATTTAATAAATACTCCCATACATATAGTTGACTAATTCCAAATTAAAATCCGAATAACTATACTTGAAAAACTAATAAATATACTTTTTTTCAATAATAAAAGTTAAGTTTTTCCTTTACCTTTTCCTTTTTCATCCTTTGCCAAAATTCGATTTATTTCTGCTTTAATTTTAGTGGGTATCAAATCATTAATTAATCTGTCCTGATCTTTAATCATTTTATCTTCAACTTTGCTTTCATAATCATCTGTTAACGGCATATTAAACTCCTAATCCATTTATTCGCTTACTATTGAGTAAATCGCTATTAATTGGTTATTTTGAGTATTAGTCATAACAGAAGCGAATTTCTAAAGATATTTTTCAGAAACGATAGTTTAAAATATTAATTAAATTAATCAGAAAAAGTTTGTATTTTATTTATAGAATTTATCAATCCAATTATCAATGTAGTCATAAGTAGTCTTCATAGTATCGCCAAACTGATCTCTTTTTGTCTCGAGATTTTCAGCTAATTTAAAAAGATGATTTGCACCTTCGACATATGTCAATGTTTTATTCTCACTTGTTGCATTATCATAAATAGTTTCAGCACATGCAAACTCCCAGCCACCAGTCATCCCCATTATCAATATCGGCGAATGTATTCCTTTAACATTACCGGTAGTACAGTTATAGCTAGATGACCAATCAACACCATAAACAGAACTTTCGTCATAACCATATTCATCAGTTGTACGAATCGCATATGAATCCAAAAACTTTTTGACTGTTGTAATTAAAGCTCCTTCGCCCAAAGAATTTGCCAGAGACTCGCTATTCTCAGGTTTTCGTAATGAATGGACAACCTCTTTAGTCAATATTCCATTTAAATGAAGCAAATTTTGTTCTTTACGGGTATGCGACATAAGTCTAATATCCTGTGCATACAATTTATTATTCATAAATCCCTGTGCTGCATCAGGAACCACAAAAGGTTCATCGTCTTTATATCTGCCTTTACCTGCTTCAATTTTGTCCAGTCTCTCTAAAGCATGGCTAATCAAATGATTGTTTCGTTTACCTTGCATTTTTTGAAACCGCCTAATGAATGCTTTATCATAAGTAGAACCATCAGGAGAAAAACCGTTTTCAGGATTGAATAAGTCTAAACTGGGGTCGATTTTAGTTCCATTATCTTCTGAAATTATGGCAGGATTTAAACTAAATAATCTCATTGCCCCGTTGCCCCAATTAGAATCAATCAGTAATAGCCCGTCTGCCGGTTCAAACCCATTTAATTCACTTGGACATTTAATAAGTTTTTCTTTACCCTGAAAAATCTCGGGACCATTTTCTGCAATGTTTTGATATGCACTCATTAAAGTTGCTCCGCCACTGTGCCCAAAAAGCAATACTTTTTCAATTCCTTGATACTGCTTGAGATAACGAACAGCAAAGCTTGCTTCTAATAATTTAGTGTTTAAACTGTTATTCCGATCGCTAACATTAACACAGAGAACGGTATATCCTCTTTTTGATAATTCTTCTCCAGCGGAAAAAGAAAGATAGTTTTCATCTGAGTGCATAACAAGAACACCAATATGATTTTTTTCATTTTTATCAAGTGGTTCATACAATGCACCAGGTATTTTAGGTTTTATACTAATGAAAATGCTTTTTATATCCATCTATTGCACCTTTTTATAAATTAATAAAGTTAAAAAACAAACTGTACAAATTTATTAAGTTGGCTTTCAACTTTAAAAAAATATTTTTATATTTTATAAGTTTAAATAAAATCTATTTAATCAAGAATTCTCGGAAATTTCGTTTCGAGATTTCAAAATCTCCGAATTCTTATGAACAGTTTTCTTGTTCAACGGATAAAGAAAACTTAATAATAGACCAACTATTAGAAAAGCAACAAGAGGCACAATGCAGGTTATATTATAAATACCATTTACAATGTGCGCATTCCCTGCCATAGCTTTAGCGGGCGTGTATCCTACTCCAGTCAACATAAAGCCAACAACACTGGCCGAAAGAGCTTGGCCAATACTTCTTGATAAGCTAAAAACACTATAAACAGTCCCAGCACGATGTCTATCGCTTCTTACCTGGACTTCATCAACAATATCAGGCACCAGAGCCCAACTAACTGCTCCGTAAATAATAATTCCAACCGTTGCGATTCCATAAAAGGTTATCCAAAGATAAGCATTATGCGTATGAATTAAATACGCAATCGCAAGTATTCCGGCAGCTAAATAGCAACCAAGGGCGATAATTTCTTTCTTTCCAAAGCGATTTGCCACTTTCGTAATAAATGTAGCAACAACGAACGATACTACCGTTCCCATAAATCCACCAATCGACTGTGCGACAGCGCTATGAAAATAATCTGGATAAATATATGAAGCCATTCCTTGAAGGCCGGTGTTTCCTAATTCACGTATAATTACTACCAAAGCAAGTACCATTAAACTTCTGGTAGCAAAAATAGTGCTAAATAGATCCTTTATTTTAAATTTCTGATCGCTTTTCTTATCTTTTTTAGGCTTAACTCTTTCAGTCGTTAAAAAATAAAGTAGCATATAGCAGATAAACATAAATACTGAAATAGCTAATGCAAAAAGAGTCATGCTGCGACCTACAAGAACAACGTTGCCATTTGCTTTTGTCTGATAAACAATTAATGGTGCAATAGCCGTTACAACTGTTACGGCCACAGTACCTCCGATAGACCTCCAGTTTGACAAAGCTGTTCTTTCGTCTGGATTTCCAGTAATAACCGATGCCATTGATCCAAAGGGTACATCTATAAATTCATAAAAAATACTTAAGTACAAAAGGTATGTTCCAAACATCCACACCAGCTTAAATAATGTACTCATATTAGCAAACCAACTAGGATACATTAAAAAGTTGAACAAGCAAAGAGGAGCAGCCATCCGTAAAATCCATGGTTTGAATTTTCCGTTTTTTGTAATTTCAGAGTGATCGACAACTTGCCCTATAACTATCGTTGTAAACATACAAACAAAGCCTACAACCGTCATCATGAGCCCGACAACCGCCGGAGACAACTTCATAATATCTGTATAAAATTTTAATAAAAATGTAGAAGATAAAACAAAACAACCATCACCAGCAATATCGCCAAACATATAGCCGACTTTGTCCTGTAGCCCAAAGGCACGGGGGGCATTTTTTTCCATTTTCAGAACCTCTTTTAAATTCTTTTTTATTTATTTAAAATACTGTTTATTTTTCACATATCAAGAAAGCGCTTACAATAGAAAATAAAAAAAATTATCCCATAATAGCACCTCCATTTACATCAATCACTGCACCAGTAATAAAAGAAGATTCTTCACTGGCCAAAAAATTGACCGCTCCAGCAACATCTTCCGGAACTCCCAACCTACCCAAGGCAGTCCTGGCGAGCAAAACTCTACGCATTTCCGGAGAGAGTGTGTCCTCTTCTGGTACATCATCTTCTATGTGTCCGGTTAAAACACAGTTGACAGTTATTCCATAATGGCCCAATTCTTTTGCCATCTCGTAAGTCAGATTAACAACTCCACCTCTCGAAGCTGCAAATGACGGATTAGGATACCATCCACCGTTTTTCCCATCACTGGTTGTTAAATTAATAACTCTTGGAGATTCGCTTTTCTTTAAATAAGGAAGCGCCAATTTCGTGTTGAAAAATGCCGCTTCTACAACTTCCATTGAATGCTTCCAAATCTTTTTATCGGTTTCTTCCATATTGTGACGGTCATGGCCCTGTGAACCATTTATAACAACATCTATACTTCCAAATTTTTCATAGATCCATCCAAGAACATCTTCTTGTGTAGTATTTTCGTTATATAAATTAGGATCACATTCAATATTTTCAGCAAGTCGTGCTTGGGGATTTTGTGCGAAACCAATTAACTGTTCCTTATATTTTGGATCAAATTTGTTCACTGCTCCTAAGGCTTTCCCATGAAAAGAACTCATAAAGGCTACGTTCATTCCATATTCCAAAGCCATTTTTGCAATTGCTAAACCATTATTACCGGCGCCACCGGTAATAATCATCGTTCTACCTTTTAAAGTCAGCATGTAAAACACCTTCACTTCTATCTAATTTTTCGTCAGATTATGATTTATATAAACAAAATTATTTCAGTCTGCATCCATTGGTTGGTCGTGATATTCTGCATAAAGATCCGGAAGAAATGTGTATAAATGTTCCCATTCAATTAACGTATGAATTACGACCATTTTTAAATACTCTTCGCTACATTTTGTACTTTCATCTCTGACCAATTTACCGTTTTCCGGTCTCCATCCAATCCATTCGCGGCTCCTAGTTTCGGTGCCACCGAGTGGACATGGTCTTGAATAACTTAAATTAAGATGGGTTCCGGGTTCATCAAAAGTTTCGTAAGATCCCCGACTAGTTAACTGGCAACCAGCTTTTTTTAGTTCGTCAAATTTTGCATCCCTTACTCCAAAATCATGCAAATCATATTGATGGCGAATCGTGTCATACATTCTCTGCCCTTCGCCAAGGTCCAGGCTTTCTGTCGTATGAATACCCTCGGAACCATCTCTCCAATTAATATAATAATGATCAAAATGATCGGCATAGTTCCAAATTTTGTAGCGGAGATTTCCATGGCCGGGAATCATGCTTTTAGATTTTAGATTTCGCCAATTTCTATACCATCTTTCCATTTCCTGAGTGATATAGGGTGGTCGTACCCTATAGGTAGCCACATATCCAGAGCCATCCGGCATCAAGCAATAACCTGTTTCAAATTTGTCATATCCATAAGGTTTTAAAAGATCTGTGAAATTCTCAACCGGAATAGTATCGGATGGTTTCATGGGATTCAAGTTTTCAATAATTTGCATTTCAAGTGGAGAAGGATAATGCAATGGATAGTTATAAAAATACTTTGCCAATGGCATTTTTTCTTCTTCTGGAAATAGTTTTTGCCTTTTTTTCACAACACTTGGATCGTTTGTGTCAATATCTTCTTTTTCTATATTTATAAACATATTTTCAATCCTTTCTATATTATTCTTTAATTAACTTTTCTAATCAGCGTCCATTGGCTTGGATGAATATTCTTCGTATAGATCTGGTAATACTTGAGCTAAATGATCCGCTTCAATGGTGTTGTGTACCAACACATTTTTTAAATAAGTTTCATCAACAGGGGTCTCTTCGTCGCGTATTACTTTTCCGTCTTTTGCCAAGTAGCCAATCCATTCGCAATTGATATGTTCAGTTCCTCCAAGTGGAGCCGGTCGACTGAATCTCAACACTAAATGATGTCCTGGACCTTCAAAATCCTCATAGCAGGCAGAGACGTGGCATCCGGCCTTGTCCAATTCTTCTTCTTTCTCACTGGTCAAACCATAATCCTTGAGATCAATATTGTGGGAAACAGCTGGAATTCCCTTGCTTGAATCGTCAGTTAATCCAACATCCAGTTTTTCTAATGACCAGACACCGTCTGTATCGTCTTTACCGTTCACAAATTTATGATCCCAGTGATCGATAGGATTCCAAATCTTGCAACGTAGATTCCCTTCACCTTCTTTCATACTTTTTGAACGTTGGTTAACCCATTTTCCATACCAGCGGCGCCATTTTGGATTCCACTCGGGCGAAGTTGTTGAATAATTGATGTAAAAACCAGAGCCATCCGGCATCATACAATAGCCATAAACAATATTTCGATAGCCCTTCGTCTGAAGCAAATCCAACCAGTCAACTGCAGGTATTGCATCCTTTGGGTCCATTGGTCCTGCATCTAAAATTGTTTGCTGCAAAGGACCGACATGATACAAGGGATAGTCGTAATAATACTTTGCCAGCGGCAATTTTTTTTCATTTGATGATAATTCTGGTATTTTATATTTATTCAATATAAGCAGCCTCCTTTTCTTATTAACAAGCTCATTCTACGTCCGCAAACAACAACGATTAATTCGTTTTGCTCGTTGATTATTTCCATAATGGAAAAATGAATATATTCCATTTTTAGAAAATATAATAAATAATCCATACTTATTAATTGTCATGGCGTCAACTTTCGAAAAACAATCAAAACATTAACAATAGAAAAAATAATTTTTCTAAATTAGACAGAAAAGCCAAAAAGGATCTAAATTAGAACATAAAAAAAGAGCTCAAAAGTAATTTTAAAAACTTAACGAAGTTTAAAATCACACAGTTCATCCCAAAAACTTAATAATAAATAAAAGGCTCAAAATAATCATTCAGCCATAAATCAAAATTAATTGACAAATAAATTGCAAACTTAAATACTGCACAAAAATACAAAATAAAAAAGTTAAATTTTTTTATTCTATGGAAAAAAACATAGGCCATCTTACATAACTGAAGTTGAAAAATTATTTATTACCAATAATAGTCATTTTTCCATTGTGCCATTATTAACATAATTTAGAAAATCGTTTGCAGCTTTATTTAATTTTTTTTCTTTTAAATAAACCATATAAACATAAAATGGAATTTTGGGAACAATGTTAATTATTTTTACGTCTGTGGCTTCCGGCGGAATAGACTTACGGTTTAAAATAGCAACCCCATAATTTTGTCTAACCAACTTTAAAATTGTCGATGAAAAACTGATATTGGCAACAATCTTAGGAACAAATCCATTTTGATTGCATAAAAGATAAAAATTGGATTCCTTTAAATTCGATCTACCCGAAATTATTTTATGAGTAATAAATTTTTGATCCTTCAATTCTTTAAGCGACAAGGAATCATTTTTTGCGAGTGGATGATCCTCAGCAAGCACAGCAACAAGACTATCAGTTTGATAAATCAAGCTATTCATTTTCTGACCAATCAAACTATTATCGGTAATAAAGGCAAAATCACATTGTCCGTCCAAAAGAACCCGTTCAGGGTTATTACTTTCCTCTAGATTGAGCTGATAATTGGGATTATTTTTAACGAAATTAGAAGTCATTTCCGCAATCCCGTAATGACTAAGCATTGGCAAAAAATTAATCGAAAAGCTGGTCATATTATCAGTATTTAAATCGTTCAAAGATTTAACTGATGTGTTAAATATATCTACAATTTGTTTTGTGTATTTATAAAAATTCTGGCCATATTCAGTTGTACTGACTCTTCTTGTGGACCTGTTAAAAAGTGGTACGTTGAGTTCCTGCTCCAATTTATGGATGTGTTTAGTTAAGGAAGATTGAGAGAGATGCATTCTTTCCGATGTTTTTTGAAAACTATGCGTTTGTACCAGAACAACAAATTCTTTCAGGACGCTGATTTCCATGATTGGCTCCAATCTGAGCGATATTGCAATTACATAAATTGCAACTAAAAATGATCAAGCAGAATATGATAATTATTATTAAATAAAAAATTTGTAGGTAAACCAAGCAAAAATATGTTTATTTGCGAAACCGTTAAATACTAGATTCACATATGCTTGCTAGTGAATATTCTACAAAATAATCACTTCAATTAATAATCTATAGGATTAAAAAGTTCAACTAAAAGATTACTAATAGTTTTGTCCTCATAGAACTTCCTTGCGTATAATTTTTTATCAAAAAATGCACTTATAAAAAATAAAATTATTTATTATTGCCATGATTGCCTGACGTAAAATTGTGAATTTTACTAATGGCCGTCTAACAAAATTAAAATATTCTCTATCATTGAAAGCATTTTATTCCCACGACAAATATAACTTATTAGATATCAACAAAAACAAATCAACAATGAGTACTCTTTCCATTTTGGAAAAAATCATCAAATAATATGAATTAATTTGTTGCACATAACAGCTGTAAGATTATTTTTGTTAAGGAGAGAAACCACCAATTAATAATAAAATGTCTAATAAAAAAAACGAATTAAATAAAATAGGTAGAGATCATATTTTGATATTAATTGCCATAGGAGTAATGTCCTTCATGGCAACTTTGGACTCGTCAATCATGAATATTGCCCTGCCCTCGATTTCAAAAGATTTGAACATACCATTAAATCAGTCCACATGGACCATAATTACATACTTAGTTACATTATCCGGATTACTCATGCTTTTTGGCCGTATGGGTGATGTATATGGCAAAATAAAAATTTTCAAAATCGGGACAATCATCTTTACGATCGGTTCGCTTTTAGCTGGAATCCCACTCGGACTTATTTTTCTACTAAGTTCTCTTGTCGTTCAAGCAATTGGGGCTTCAATGGCAATGTCGACCGGCTTTGGTATACTTACAGCCAGTTTTCCTTCAAATTTTCGTGCACGAGCGCTGGCAATCAATATTATGTTCGTTTCAGTTGGGACAATTGCCGGTCCAGCATTTGGAGGTGCTATTCTGAATTTTCTCAGTTGGTCTTATATTTTTTGGATCAACGTTCCAATTGGAATACTGGCTATTTTTATCGGTTTCAAATACTTTCCAAAAGATACGATTTCTCAACCGAATGGAAAAATAGACTATATCGGTTCGGCCCTATTTTTCAGTTTTATCGCGTGTTTCTTCTTATCAGTTGAAGCAGCTCAAACAGTCGGTTTTAAAAATATCTTGGTAATTACCGGCCTGATTGTTTCAATTCTTCTTTTCATTGCATTCATAAAAGCAGAATCTTCATTCAAAGAACCAATAATAAAATTAAAGATTTTTAAGAACCAACTGTATTCGATTTCTATAACGACAGCATTTCTTGTTTTCGCAGTTAATTCGTACACGAATATATTAATGCCCTTTTATTTGCAGGATTTGCGTAAACTGACACCTGGTCAATCGAGTTTAATATTGATGGTCTTCCCAATCACTAACTTAGTTTGTTCTCCAATTGCAGGTTGGGCTGGAGACAAGTTCGATAAAGAAGTGGTAACCCTAATCGGACTAGGCGGACTGGCTTTAGGCCAAGTTGGATATCTTTTGATTGGCGGACAATCACCATATATTCTTCTAGTGGTTACTTTATTCATTAACGGCCTAACGGGTACCATATTTTCATCACCCAACAGTGCTCTAACTATGAGTACTGTGCCGCGAGAACTTCTGGGAGTCGCTGGTTCGGTGATGGCTTTAGCAAGAAATGTTGGTTTTGTTGTAGGAAATACCTTTGCAACAACAATGCTTTTTCTTAGTATGAGCCGTTTGGCTGGTCGTACGGTTGTTAATTATTTACCAAGTCATCCAGAATATTTCATTAAATCCATGCACTTCTGTTTCATTTTTTCCGCAATTTTAAGTCTAATAGCCTTCTTATTGACCCTTTACAGAATGCTCAATCGACAGGTTTTAAGTGAATACGTCGCTGAAAATTAATCTTATTAAAATAAAGCAAATTATAATGAATATCGTTTTTAGTGTTTTTTTAATGATTTAATTAAAATTTTTACTTAACAAAATTTTATAATAATCAAGAGTTCAAGCCCTTATAATTTTTTTGTCATTAAAAAATATAAAACTCAGTTTTTTAGATTAAATATGATTTTTATCTTGATAAAATTTTTAAAAAAAATTATTTCAAAATATCAATTAAATTTTTATTAGCGGCTTGTTTGGCTGGCAAAATACCAAAGATTATACCAACAATCGTGGAAACACTAAAAGCCAAAACAAAAGATCCGAAAGTTGTGACAGCTTTAAAAGGCAGGAGCAGTGAAAATAACCAGGCGCTCCCGGCGCCTAACCCAAAACCAATTAAGCCACCAAACGTTGTCAGTAGCACAGCTTCCAGTAAAAATTGATTCATAATATCTCTTGGGCTGGCGCCTACTGCTAGCCGAATACCAATTTCCTGGGTTCTTTCAGAAACCGAGATATACATCATGTTCATAACACCAATACCGGCAATAAATAATGAAATCCCGGCAATCGCACTAACAAAATAGGTTAAAGCAGAAATAACTTTGCCGATTCCGCTTAAGAGTTCGCCCATGTCGGTAAAAGAATACTCACCTTTGATTCGATGGCTGCCTTTCTCTTTTAGGAGCGTAACCAAGCGGGCCGTATTCTTGGAAATCTTGCTACCCTTAGAAAAAGTGATCTGGACACTATTGCCCTGATCGTTGGCTTGTCTTTGAAAATAGGTTGCCTGCGGCAGAATTAAATTAGTGTCATAAGGCGACTCGCTATTATTTGCATAAATACCAACAACCGTATAGGAAAGACCGTTAATTAGAATTGAAGCACCCAGAGCGCCTTTTATACTTTTAAAGTTTTTCAGAGCGGTTTGCTTAGAAATCAACAATCGTTGATTTTGAACACTATTATCATAGCTACTAATATTTTTGCCGGCAATCAGCCTGACACCTGGTCGATCTTTGACAGCTGTCGCAGTTAAATTTTTATTCGTATCAAAAATAACGGCCGTGATCTGGAATTCTTTGGTTACTCTTTGAATTTTTACATTGCTCACGCCTAAATCATTTTTGCTTTTTAACAAAGTAAGATCTGCTTGGTCAAAACCAGCCTGATAATCATTGCTATCATTTGCATAGTAATCGATTGTTACAGTTTGTTTGCCTGTTTTTGTGGCTTGAAGATTTTTTAAAGTAGCCTTTTTAACACCGTTTCCCAAAGAAATAATCGTGATCACGGAAGTGATACCAATGATAATACCCAACATAGTTAACAAACTGCGTTTTCTATTTGTTAACAAGGATTTAAGTGCCGTTCGTATTAATTCACCGGCTCTCATAACTAGTCTCCTGATCGGAGGCAATCGTGCCATCCATAATGCGAATAATTCGTTGACTTTTTTGGGCTACTGCTAAATCATGAGTAACCATAATAATTGTCATACTGCTTTTTAAATTCAGTTGAGTAAACAAGCTAATAATTTCTTTTGAAGTCTGGCTGTCCAAAGCACCGGTAGGTTCATCGGCAATTAAAAATTTTGGTTTATTGATCAAAGCGCGGGCGATCGAAACTCGTTGCTGCTGGCCACCAGAAAGGTTTAAGGGATACTGATTTTGATAGCCGCGCAAGCCAACTTGATCCAAAGCCTGTTCAATTTTGACTTCAGTTTGACTAAAGCTTTGACCTGCATAAAGCAAAGGAATGGCAATATTTTCTTTAACTGTTAAATTATTAATTAATTTAAAATTTTGAAAAACAAAACCAACATTTCTATTGCGATAGTGGGCACAATCTTGGCGAGACATTTTAGCAATATTTTTCTTTTCAAAAGTATAGTCACCATCGAAATGGTCATCCAAAAAACCGATAATGTTAATCAAAGTTGATTTACCGGAACCCGATTGACCCATAATAGCGACAAATTCACCTGCACGAACTACTAGATCAATATTCTTTAAAGCGTGATAAGCGTTCTTCCCCTGATGATAATATTTGTTAATATTCGACAGGCAAATCATTATTCATTCACCTTGCAACCATTTTTTAATCGCTTATCAGGATTAAGGATTAATCGGTCACCAGTCTTAAGACCGCTGGTCACCAAATAATAACTGCTTTCCTTATTGGCTTTAATCCTTTGTTTAACTGCTCTGCCATTTTTAAGCAAGTAGACAGTATTCTTTTTAACGCTGCCGGTAGGTATTTTAAACTGACTGCTTAAAACAGTGATTTTAACTGATTGGCCATCAATAAATCCCCGATCCAAATTAGCCGATAAAGCATATTTAGCAGTCGTTGAAAGAGAAGAAACCTGAGGGTCTTTTGCCAAACTGGAAATTTGCGTCGTCTGCTCATGGCCATTTGCAATGGAAGCAACTTGAACGCTTTGCCCCACTTGAACCTTGCTATAGTCATATTCAGAGACACTTGCCGATAACAACAATTGATCAGAATAAATTTCGATATTAGCGTTACCTTCACTGTCTTTTACAACGACACTACCGTTATAAGGCGCATAGACATTATGATAACTACCATCGTAAGTCGTCATTAAAAGCTGATTTTTAGTGACGGTATCACCAGTTTTGACCTTTAAGGCAATTAAACGTCCATTCGGTCGATCAAGTGTTTGCGATTGGCTTGCAACGATTTTGCCGGTTAATGATAAAGAATCATTAGACAAAGTCAAAAACCGATAATTATGATTACTATCTTTAGTTTCAGTGGTCTTTACTTTAAAAGCCCCACTAATAAAAGCTCCCCCAATCAAAGAGATTAAAACTGCTAATAATAGGACAGCAGCTACAAGGATATGCGTTTTTTTAAACTTATTTTGCTTCGTTGACATGGAGGCCCTTTCTGAAAATTTGAGCGTAATAAAAGATTTCTACTTGTTCTTATGAAAATATTTAGTAGGAAACAGAAAAATAACCAACATAATAATTTGCAGAATAATCGACAGTCCAGAGAGCCAGCTTTGTTTTGTACTCTGTTCAAGATAATAAAGAATTGTTGCTAAGATACTGATCAAATACCACCAAGGACTAAGACCGGTGTCCCTAACCCGACGAACTCCGAGTGAAATCATGGGAATGATATTGGCAAAAGCAAATAAAATAACGGCAATTAATAAAGATCCAAAAATCCAAATAGCAGAAGAATTAGAGGAACTTTTACTGGCAGTGCCGCTTCCGCTAATTGCTTCCAAGAAGCTTGGGAAAACAGCAATAACAGCTATGATTGAAAAAATAAGTAAAATTGTAAAAATGATCACGTTAGCCAAGATTAGCCACCAATAATCAGAACGGCTGCTACTATCTTTAAAGTTAAAATAATTCTTCCAGTATTTCTTATAAGCGTTTAACATAAAATTTGTCCTTAATGAATATTTCCTTAATTAATTTATTTTTCTTTGTTTGATTTTATGAGTATGTAATCATAGGTGATTATTGGAATTAAAAGGTAACCTATAAAATCTATTTGAATTATTTTTATGTTTGTAATAAAACAAAAAATCCAAAAACCATACAATGGATTTAGAAATCGGCAAATTGTCGATTATCCATTAATCTCCCAGCCAATACAAAACTTCTATACAACGGATTTAAAAGATTAAATACACATTACTGCTAATCTATGCAATTTCTATTAAGTTCGAAAGGAAAAACATTTCATGAATGAAATAGAAAATTTTTTTCTCTATGTATTAATATCTATAAAACGCAATTCTATTCAGTTAATAATGTAACAATAACAAAATTTTTTAATCAAATAAATTAGATTATCTTTTTTAATATCTTGATTTAGAGAATCACAAATTAAACCTAACATGAAAAAAGATCATCTATCCACTTAAATAGCTATCATTATGCTAGCCAAAAGTTGCCTATAATAAATAGAAAACATTTAACCCACTTGATTATGATATGTAAATTTTGTGATTGGTCATTAAAAACTACGTCAAATAATCCAGTAGAATAAGGCAAAAAATCAATAGAGAGTACAAAAAATTATAAATAAAATGTTTGCCAAGCAGAACGAGGGTTCTTCCTAACATTAGTTTCATTTTCTAATTTTCAATTCTTTACTAATTATCAAAGAATTTTATCTAACAATTCTTCTCCTTCCAAATTAGTATCTAAAGTTTAATAGATAATTTGGCCTAAATTAAAAAAACGCTAAATTAGCTATTTTTTATAAATGTAAGCGTTTAATATTTCCTATATGCTAGTTTTGCTGAAAAGAATACTCTTCAATATATTTTTCGTATGAAGAAGCCAAACTATTAGAACCTACAGTTCTAAGAAACTCAATCAAGAAACAATTGTTTTTCTGCGCTTGTTGTTCATTCAAAGATAGCAGATTATCAAAAAATTTTTGTTTAAATCTATTGATTAAGTCAGATTGATCATCCACAATTTTTTCAATTTGCCCAAGCAATAATTTGGCTTTTTGATAATCTTTCCTTCTATAAAAAATATCAATTGCATTGGAGAAAGTAGATACTATTCTGCTGATATTTTTAGGGTTATTATCTAAATTCAAATAAAGCATTTCTTTCAAGGCCGATTCAATCATTTCGTTATCAAAAATACGCATGCAGTTATTAAAAACAGAAAATTCAATAAAATCCCAGTGCTCGACTTTATCAAGATAGTTGAACAAATCCTTCTTTATCTCGATCTCAACTTGAAAGCTTGAATCAATTTCTTTTATTAAAGAGCAAATAGAAGATGACTCTATTAAATTATCAAAATTTTTATCAGTTTTAAAATTAGAAATTTTTTCAATTGCTATTTTTTTTAAGGCAGGCAGATCATTACTATGATAAAGATAATTAATTCGAATAAGAAAACTGGTATAGCTATCAACCTGGCCAGTATGAGTCTTACAATAAAATTCATCCAAGTTTACATGCATCCGCATGAGTAACTGAGATAAATTAATAAAACTAAGTTGAGTTTTGCCTTCTTCGAATTTGCTAATTGAAGAGGGAGAAATTATTCCTTCAGACAAAGACGAGATGGATATATTGCGTTGTTTCCTAATTTGTTTGAAAACCCGACCGGATTTTTTACAAATTTCTGCCTTTTTCATTGTTAAAATTATTACATACTATTGTATAAAAGGAAAATAAGAATAATTATTTTCGAATAAAAATGTCTGAATTCATGGTGCTTTATTTGAAAATTAAATGTCTTCTTATTTTCACATTTGTATTAAATTGAATGTCTTTTAAATCTAAAGATGAATATTGAAAAAGATTATTTTTGCTTTTTTTCGGTTCTTTGATTAGAAAACACTAATAATAATGCATAGGCAGCCAAAATTGTCAGAAGGATGTAATCAAGCATTGAACCAATTCGAATTGTTTCCAATGTATCAGAATTAGATAATTGAAGTGAAGAAATAATCGCTGCAACTAAAACAGTGCCTAATGATCCACCGTACTGTTGAGAGACATTTAAAATAGCATTAATATCTCCTTTTTGTTGTGCTTCAACCAATTCACTAGCAGAACTCATAACATTTCCAAAACTAAAAGCAATACCGACACGCAAAATTAAATAGAAAATAATAATAAAAACTATCGAGATTTCATATGCAAAAAAAGTAAAGCCAATCAAAGAAAACAATATCAAAGCGTTGCCAATAATCAATGGTAAGTAAGCGCCATATTTGTCTAATATTTTTCCGGTTATTGGTGTGATTCATAGTTAGTTAATGATGCAATAAATTATAAACAACGAAATTGAATTTTAATTAATTTTATGGAAAATCAATCAATACATCGTTTACTCAATTATGTACATGTCTGGAAATAAAAAAATATTTCATTAAAAATGTTTTAGAAAAAACTAAGCAACCCAAATAAACAAAACCAAGATTTACTATGATGAGCTTTTCTCGACATTATCCGAAAATAAGTTGTTGAGAATACACAAACAATCGATTCATTAACTTTTTTTATTAGCCTATGACAAGAATCTATTTTATTTTTATCTAAATTTTAGAAATTTTGACTTTTTTGTATTTCTCATATTTAAGTGTACAATTAGTTTACTAAGGAAACAGTTTGTGAGGTATTTAATATGAATAAAGCTGAAATTATCAACGAATTGGTTGCTCATTATGAAAGCAGTGTTCATTTATATAATGATCTAGAAAAGACAACATATAATTATGGAACACATATCGATCTTTACCCATCCGAGATTCATATGATAGCTGCCATTGGGAGAAAAAAAGACAGTAACTTAAATCAACTTGCCGAAAATTTAGCTATCACCAAAGGCGCTGTTTCAAAAATGGTTCAAAAACTTGTAAAAAAAGGCTTGGTCACAAAAAAATTTGCAGTTAATTCTGAAAATGAAGTAGCGGTTAATTTAACTGCCATCGGTAAAATTGCTAATGAAAATAGAAAACTATATAGAAGCGATTTAAACAAGAGGATTTCCAACATTTATATGTCTGTTCCAGAACCAACTATCACACAGCTCCAAGAAATTAGTCAAAAAACTGAAAAACTTTTCCAAGAATTAGTTAACGAAAGAAAAAAATAAGCAATTTTTTTGTCCAATTGTTGACTAGGTAAACTGTATCGTTAGTATACAAATTTTAATAAGGAAAGTAAATGAAATGATGGAAACAAAAAAGATAAGAAAACAACAATTCGGTTTGGTCGCTTTATCTTTGATTATGTTTGTTGTCACTATTGATACAACAATCACAAATATTGCTTTGCCAACTATAACCGATTATTTTAAAACGAATTTAACCGATAGCAACTGGGTCAGTACTGTTTATGTCCTGATCTTATCCGTTTTGATGATTCCGGCGGCCAAATTAGCCGATCAATTGGGAAGGAAAAAAATAATGTTGATCGGTTTATCAATATTTGGTCTCGGCTCATTAATGTGTGCACTATCAAGTTCATTATCATTCTTAATTTCCATGCGTTTTCTCCAAGGGATTGGGGGCGCAATTGCTATGCCGGTTGAAATACCCCTCGCTGTAGATTTATTAGGCAGAGCAAAGGCAAACAAGTCAGTTGGTATTATCGGGGCAGTTGCGGCAATTGCGGCAGCCTCTGGCCCTGTCATCGGAGGGCTTTTAATTCATTTGTGGTCCTGGCATGCCATTTTTTATATTAACGTTCCCATTGTTTTAATCACGATTGTTTTAATCGCTGTTTGCTTCGGCGAATCCTTTGATGAAAGCGTTTCTAAAAGAATTGACTTGATTGGGATTATCCTACTGAGCATTGCCTTATTTTTTCTTACCTTTGTTTTGCTTAAAGGCTACGACTACGGTTGGCTTTCTAAGAAGATTCTTTTAATGTTGTTTGGATCTATATTATCAACTTGTTTATTTGTTATTACTGAGAGAAAGAAGGCTGAGCCCTTAATTGAATATAAGCTCTTCAAAGATCCTACATTTTTTAGTTCGACAGTAATTTACTTTCTTTGCGGTTTTACAATTGTATGCTCTTCGGTGGTGTTCAATTTCTTTTTGGAAAACATCAAAAACTATTCGCCTCTACATGCCGCCTACATTATTATGTTCACTTCAATCATGACAATGATTGCCATGCCGATCGGCAGCCAGCTTGGTCAGAAATTGAATTATTGTTGGGTCATAGTATTTGGCGTATTCCTAACTAGTATCAGCTTGTTGCTATTAACACAATTAAGTATGGATATGTCTGTATTTACGATGGCTTTCGACATGTGTGTCTTAGGCCTAGGTTTTGGTTTATCTAGTCTTGCCTTAATCTCAGCAGTTCAATATATTCCGGAGGAAAAAGCCGGTATTGCCTCAGGTATGGTCAACGCAGGCCGACAGTTGGGCACTTGCCTGGGGATTGCCCTATTGGTAGGCTTGTTAAACAACAATATCGACTATTCATTTCAACAAACCCAATCTTATTCAATCAAAGTAATCGAAAAAAGTAATATTTCCGACCCACTTAAACAGATTTCAAAACGCCAAGTTAAAAAGCTTTTTGTTTTGTCTAATTATAATAATGCTTTGGAAAAACAAAAATTATTAATTGCAAAATCCAGGATAAAGTATGTTTTTCTACGAAAAAAATCTATACCGAAACCACAAAAAGGATCAGGCTTGCGCAAACTATACAAAGCAAACCAGCAGCTGATTATTGAATCAAAAAAATCAGGAAAAAATAATACGTTTATAGTCGAGCAACAAAGTTTATCACAGGTAATTTCTTTAATTGGAGAGAAACAAGAACTACAAAAAATTTTCAAGCAGACTAAACAAGAAGAAAACCGGCAAATAATCAAGGCTTTTAAAAAGACTTATTTATGTGCTTTTGTTTTAATCACCGTCTGCATACCAGTATCGTTTTTTACAGATAAAAAATAGATTATACGATCAAGACCACAATTCTCATTCAAACGTTCTAATATTTTTATTTTTGAAATGTCCGAAACTTAAAATACTACTAATACTATCTGTTCATAAAATTACACAACTTAAATGAGTGTTGCCTGCAAATTAGCCTTCCTCATGATGACTATATTAAATTAAGCATTGTTAATATCGAAAAACTAAATAGCAATACTTTAATACCCTGGTAAAATTGTTCTCTTTTAGTGGCGTCGCTGATAAATAAAAACCGTTAATGGCATAAATATTAAAATGATGATTCCTCCACTAATAAGAACCATAGTGGCATTAATGCTCCAATGACCAGTCCTCAGAATTGTTCTGATTGCAGTAATCGTCAAACTGACTGGATTAATCTTAACTAAGGTCTGTATAAATCGTGGTAACGTCTTTGTTGGAATAAAGGCGTTGGATAAAAATGTCATCACTAAGATAATAATCATTGATAAGCTTCCAATTAATTCAGCATTCTTAGCAATTAGGCCAACCAAGGCAAAAATCCACGAGGTAGACCAGCCAATAAAGATAGCCAATAACAGGGCCACTACAAGTGTCGGCAAGTTAACTGTTGGCCGCCAACCCATTAAAAAAGCTGTTATTAAAGCCACTACTCCTGAAAGTAACAGTCGGAAGATGTCGCCAACTAATTGACCCGCCAATGGCACAATTGGTAAAATCGGCAGAGTCTTGAAACGGTCAAAGACTCCTGCGTTAATATCTTCGCGCAGTTGTTGTCCCGAACCTGAAGCAGCGTTTAAAATACTTTGAACCAGAATTCCAGATACCAGCATTGGTAAGTAGGCGTGAACACTACCGGCAATCACGCCGCCGAATAGGTATCCAAATAATAATGTGAAGATCACAGGTTGCATAATGACGTCACTGAAATTATCGGGATTATGCAAAGTTTTTAGTAGGTTACGGTGCGTCATAGTCAGTATGTTATTAAAAACAAGATTTTTTGTTGTGGCTGATTTCATAATTTGTTTCTCCTTAATTTTTGCCAACCGTCATTTTTAGGAAAACGTCATCCAACGATGGAGTTTCAATGGCAAAATTGTTGATGGCAATCCCTGCAGCTTGAAGTTGATTCAAAATCCGTGAAACTGGCTGCATTCCTGTATTGTTAAGCAATGCAGTCAGTGTTCGTTCGTCTACATGAATAGATACTGCCAAAGTATCCTGAATAATCGTCTGGGCTTGTGTAACCCATTTTAAATCGTCCACCTCTAGCCGAAGTTGCAGACCACCGACTTGTTGCTTTAGTTCACTCGGGGTCCCCATCGCAATCATTCGGCCATGATCAATGAGGGCAATTCGATTAGCTAGATGATCCGCTTCTTCCAAATATTGAGTTGTTAATAAAACTGTCGAACCCTGGGCAACCAACTTTTGAATAGCCTGCCACATCTGTGTTCTTGTTCGCGGATCTAATCCAGTGGTTGGCTCATCTAAAAAAAGAATAGAGGGCATTCCTATCAAACTAACAGCTAAATCCAATCGACGACGCATTCCACCGGAAAATGTTGCTAATGTTTGATCAGCTGAATTAACTAAGTCAAAATCTATTAATAGTTCAATGGCACGACTACGAGCGGCTGCACCAGTTAACCCATTCAACTTACCGAAGATCATTAAATTCTCGCGTGCACTTAAATCCTGATCGATCGCTGCAGTTTGGCCGGTCACACTAAATTGTTGGCGTGCCAAACGGCTTTGTGTCAGCGTATCAAAGTTGTTCAACAAAATTTTCCCCGCATCTTGGCGTAATAAAGTCGTTATCATCCTTAAAATAGTGGTCTTTCCAGCTCCGTTTGGACCTAATAAGCCAAAAATCTCGCCTTTCTTGATGGCAAAAGAAACATCTTGCACCGCTACTTTGTTGCCAAAGCGTTTCTGAACATTCATTACTTGGATCACATTATCATTACTCATATTTTGGCCTCCCATGATTTGATCAGGTCCCCCGGATCAAATATATAGTAAGGGTATCTGACTAAATTGTCAAGTGACAGTCTCTCAAAGCCTGGAATGTTGTATATTTAAGAGAGCAATGGATGGAATAATTAATCGTGGCAAATAAAATCAAGGCAGAATTGGCCGCCGGAAAATTGGCGGAGTACGAACAACTCAGTAAAATCTATGATGATGTCATCAAACAAGTTCGACCACGGCTAACAGTCCAAGGCCAAGGCAAGATTTTGCTAGCATTGGCTGATGAAGACCATTTATCGCAGCGGGAACTGGCAACACGTCTAGGAATGTCACCCCAGTCTACTAGTGAATTTGTCTATAAGCTCGTCAAGTATAATCTGGTAACTTTGACTAAATCACCAAATGATCGACGTCTTAACTTAGTTAATTTAACAACCGAGGGTCGACAAGAAATTGAATCCGCTGCCCAAGAAGTCCCCTCATTCGTAAAGGTACTCTCTGACGCTGAACTTGATCAATTGTCATCGTTACTTACTAAGATCACGACAGCCATGTATGCGGATATTGATTCAGCTAACTCCACCTTAGGAGCTAAATTTCATAAGTTATTTGCCAGTCGATACTTAAAACAGTTCAAAAAATGATGCCGTGATTCGTAAATCAAGGTTGACTGAAAAGCTTGCCATGATAGCCTACTTAAGGCAGTTATTTATAAGTTAGGGGGTCAAAGCTAAGAATATTGGCATCAGTCCAGGCATCATCGATAAAAAAGTTACATGAAACTGAATGTAATTAGATAAAAAACAGCGTGATATCAAGCTTTCTTTCACTTAATATCACGCTGTTTCACGAAGATTTTGCCGACTGACGGGTTCGAACCGTCGACCCCCGGTTTACGATACCGATGCTCTACCAACTGAGCTAAGTCGGCTAATTGAAATAACTTTATATCTTTCAATAAAAAACGGTTAGTCGACGTAAATCGACCGACCGCAAACTCCGACTGTCGGGCTCGAACCGACGACAACCTGATTAACAGTCAGGCGCTCTACCAACTGAGCTAAGTCGGAATAGTATGAAATAAACAACTATTTAAGTTTATGACATCTTCATATGAAGGTCAAGCAGATAGAGACAGTCTTTAATCTAAGTCATATAATCGAATTAGTTATCTATCTGCTTTGAGCAGGGAAAACGAGAGAGTGTATGTCCAATTTATCTGATATTCAAAAAAAATTTTTTATAAACGTTTTACTGGCGACAAGTTTTACCTTTTCAATTAGTCAATCTGCAATGACAACAATTTATCCAACGCTAATGAAGCATTTTTCTGTAACGGTTTCTAGTGTTCAATGGCTAACAACTGGTTTCATGCTTGTGATGGTTTTAATGATGCCTTTATCGCCCTGGTTCTTAAAAAACGTTCCTTTCAAAGCATTCCTTTTAAGTTTGCAAATTATTTTTATTTTTGGAACGTTAATTGCAATTACAGCCGAAAATTTTGGCCTGCTAGTAATTGGTCGACTCTTGGAAGGAGCCGCTGTCGGTTTGCTATTTCCAAGTTTTCAATCGGTTATTTTATCAATCACGCCAGAAGAGAAGCGTTTAACACAAATGGGTTTAGTCGGATTAGTGATGGGTTCGGCCTTAGCTGTGGGACCAATCGTTTCTGGCGTAATGTTGGAAATTTTTGATTGGCAAGCAGTCTTCAGTTTCTTTCTACTAATCTTGATTATTTTATTTCTATTATCACTAAGATTTATAAAAAACGTTATGCCACATGAGCCATATCGTTTCGATATCATTTCTTCAATAAGTTTGATAGGTCTCATAATGCTTCTCTATGCTTTGCAAACAATGACCACAAAAATCACAATTTCATTGCTTTTTATTTTCTTTGTCGGCTTGCTCTTATTTGGATATTTTGTTCAACGGCAATTTTCAATTAAAGAGCCGCTACTTGATTTAAGAGTTTTAAAAAATGCCGCTTTTCGCTTAGGAATGTTTCTAACAGCCGGATCATATATCGCTTTAATTGTAGCAACGGTACTAATGCCGATTTATTTCCAAAAAATTCTTGGGGTAAACGCTTTATGGTCTGGTCTAATGATGGTTCCAGCCGCCATCAGTTTAAGTATTTTAAACCGACGTTCGACTGAAGTAATGAAGAAATTTGGTTTGAAAATAACAATGTTGATTGGTTCTTCAATGATTTTAGTTGGTTTTCTTGGTCTTTTAATTACAGCTCAAATAAAACTTTGGATTTTAGCAATTATTTTTGCGGCACTTGTTGAATCCGGCAATGCTTTTATGATGATGCCGGCCGTAACTTATGCAAATAATGCTTTAGAAAAAGATTTAATTCCCCATGGTACGGCTTTAATTACAACAGTTCGTCAGATTGCCGGTGTAATTGGTGTTTTAATCATCAGCCAAGTCTTGACTATTATTTCAAAACCAGCTCAGATATCAATGGGAGGCATGCTTGCAAGTTTTGCCATCAGTACTATTTTCGCCGTTATTTTGTTAATTCTTGTCCTGAGAATCAGAGACAAGCAAGCAAAAAAGTTATTTTGAATCAGAAATTTGCTTTGATAACTGAGTAATTTCTTTTTCCAAACGATCAACAGTTGCCTGTAAATCAGCTGTTTGCTGCCGATGTGCGCGAATATGTTTATGCACACTAGTACCAACACCAGCAGCAATTGCAGCGCCCAGTGCCGACAAAACATTTGTGTAATTACCGAGAATTAGCTGAGCAGTATTAGTAGGTTCAAGCACTTTAAAGGCTGGAAGTAGACCAAGTATTCCAAAAATAACCAAATAAACGAATAAAATAAGAAAGATGATAATTGAAATTTTACTCGAAAGAACTTTTGGAATTGAGGTTAAAAAAATATTTAGTTCGGATTTTTTTTCATTATTTTGCATGTAGATAATTCTAGAACAATTAAAAAAACTTGCCTAAGCAAGTTTTTAGTTTCTCATCGTTGGGAATAAAAGAACATCTCTGACTGAAGTCTGATTTGTCAGTAGCATTGTTAAGCGATCGATACCAATTCCTAGACCTCCAGTAGGTGCCATTCCATGTTCAAGAGCTTCGATGTAATCTTCATCAATTGATTCAGCTTCGTCGTTCCCGTTTTCACGCTCAGCTGCTTGAGCTTCAAAACGCTTGCGTTGATCAATTGGATCATTCAATTCAGTAAACGCGTTACCATACTCGCCGCCGGCTATATATAACTCAAAACGCTGAACAAAATCTGGATTATCATCCTCTTTTTTAGCCAATGGGCTGACCTCCAAAGGAAAATGATAGACAAAGGTTGGCTCAATTAAGCTTTTTTCAACAAAAGTATCGAAGAATTCAGCAATGATATGACCAACACCCCAGAAACTTTCATATTTAACATTATTTTCATTAGCCAATTTTTGTGCAGTTTCTAAATCAATCTTTTTATCAAAATCAATTCCAGTCTTTTCTTTAATCAATTCAGTCATTGACTTCTTGGCAAAATCCCGACTAAGATCAATCTGATGACCTTGATAATCAATAACACCATCTTCATTGATTGATTTGGCAGCGACACGAATAATATTTTCCGTCTCTGTCATCACATCAGATAAATCCCAGTAAGCCCCATAAGATTCAAGTGTGGTGAATTCAGGATTATGGCGTGTGTCCATACCTTCATTCCTAAAGATCCGACCTATTTCATAGACACGTTCCATACCACCAACAATTAATCGTTTTAAATAAAGTTCCGTCGCAATTCGTAAATACATATCAATATCAAGCGCATTATGGTGAGTGACAAAAGGACGGGCAGCAGCACCGCCAGCTGAATTTTGTAAAATCGGTGTTTCAACTTCGAGAAAACCAATTGAATCCATGTAATTTCGAATTGCCTTAACAATTTTAGAACGTTTAATAAAAACATCAAAAGATTTCGGATTGGAAATCAAATCCAAATAGCGTTTGCGATAACGAGTATCAATATCTGTTAAACCATGGTATTTATCCGGCAAGGGCCGAAGTGCTTTTGATAACCAAGTTAATTTATCAATCAAAATGGTTGTCTCGCCGGCATCGGTTTTCATAATGGTACCGGAAAATCCTAAAATATCGCCAAGGTCGGCACGACGAATCAAGGCATAATTATCTGCCAAATCATCACGACGAGCATAAATTTGAACCGTTCCGGAAACATCTCTAATATCGGCAAAAATAATTTTACCGGCTCCACGTTTTGCCATGATTCTTCCAGCTATAATCACATGCTTTTTTGCAGCGTCTAATTCTTCTTTACTTTTGTTATCAGCAAAGGAATGAATATCCTTGGCATATGAATCTCGTTCGAAACGATGACCAAAGGGATCAATCCCTAAATCATCTTTCAACGCTTGGAGCTTCTGACGACGCACTCGGAGTTGATCATTTAATTCTGTATCTATTTTTTCTGTCATAAAATCCCTTAAACAATACTTATATAGTGTAGCAGAAAGCTATTATCTATCTGATTTTTTGTCCCTTTTCAAGGATAAAATCTTTTTTAATTCTTCTTCAGAAAAATTGTATTTTTTTTCTGTAAAACGGCCAACAATTTCCGCCCCATGATCTTCATCAATCATTGCTTGAATTTCTTTTTCCGGCAAGGTTTCAATTGCATTGGCATACCATTTTTTCGGTAATTCGTCAGCTGTTTTTAACGGAATTGTTTCAAGAATATCAACTTTCAGATTGGAAAACAATTGTGCCAAAATCTGACTTGCACTCAATCCTTCGGACAACATTGAAGAAATATTCGGCATTTTTCTTAAATGCTGTTCAAGCAAATCCAATTCAGCATCACTGGCTCCGGGTAGGGTTTGAAGCAAAAAACCACCAGCAGATTTGACCTCGCCATTTGAATCGACAAATACTGAAACGCCGACGGCACTCGGAATCTGCTCAGATTGAGCCAAATAATAAGTAAAATCATCGCCGATTTGGCCAGTAACGAGTTTTACTTCGCCAGTATATGGTTCTAATCCTCGGTGAACTTTTGTCACCCTTAAAGTACCATTTAAACCTACAAGATTAGAAATATCTGCTTCGCCATTTGCATTAATCTTCGCAACCACTTTTGGACTGGTAACATAACCACGAAGTTCCGCTTTAGAATTAGTTTCAGTAACAATTTGCCCAATCGGACCGCGACCGTTAATACTAATATGCATTTGATCGTCTCCTTTTAATAAAGAAGTTCCCATCAAAGCAGTTGCAATCAAAGTTCGTCCCAAAACAACTGCCGCATCAGGACTCATTTTGTGCATTTGAGTCATCTGTTTAACAGTATCCGATGCATCAGTAATATAGGCACGGAAATGACCATTTTTAGTAACGCTTTTTGCTAAATAATCCATAATTTATTATAAAAACGCGACCAGTTAAAGTCGCGTTTTTCCTTAATTCTCTTCGTTATCATCATCTTTTTTAGTTCGTTTCATACTCGGTTTTTTCGTACTTGACTTCGTAGTTGATTTACGTCGAGTTGTTGTTGAAGTTTTTTTAGTTGCTCTTTTTTTTGGAGCTGGTTTAGAGTCAGACTTGGAATCATTTTTATCTTCCTTGCCATCTTCGTCCTCTTTAACTTCATCCTCGGCTTCTTTATTGTCAACAGCACCATTTTTCTTTAAGGCAGCTTTTGACTCTTCATATGAGAGTGGGCGAGCGGGCCTTTGACTGTCTTTAATCAAATCGCTAGGAATTTCTCCAGTTTCAAACAAAGATTTAATCTGAGCTTCATCAAGAGTTTCATACTTCAACAAAGCTTCGGCGATTGCCTTGTGTTGTTCAGGATGGCTCTTAATAATACCAACAGCCGTCTTATAAGCTTCATTCGTCAAACGACGAACCTCTTCATCGATTAATTCACTGGTTTTCTGCGAATAAGGAGGGTTTGGATTATTAGGATCTCCAACAAATACATTCGAACTGCCTTCTAATTGAACCATGCCAAGCTTATCGGACATACCATATTGGGTAACCATTTCACGAGCAATCTGTGTGGCCTGTTGGAAGTCGTTGGAAGCACCGGAACTTGCCACATGATTAATTAAAATTTCAGCGGCACGGCCACCCATCAAACCAGCAAGTTCCTCTTTAGCATCTTTTTCCGACATAAGATAACGTTCATCTTTTGGCATCATCAAAGCATACCCACCAGCTCGTCCACGAGGGACAATCGTTACCTTACGAACAACCTGAGCATCATTTAGGACCAAACCAACAATCGCATGACCAGCTTCGTGATATGCGACAGTCTCACGTTCATCTTCAGTCGCTTTGCGATCTTTTTTGGCCGGACCAGCAATAACACGATCCTCGGCTTCATCAATATCAGCTGCCGTGACAGCTTTTTCATCATTTCGAGCTGCCAATAGAGCAGCTTCGTTAAGAAGGTTTTCAAGATCGGCACCAACAAACCCAGGGGTCTGTTGTGCGATCACTTTCAAGTCAACGTCTTCTGCCAAAGGTTTGTTCTTTGCATGAACACGCAAAATTGCTTCACGCCCCTTTACATCAGGAGCACCAACTAAAATCTTTCGGTCAAAACGTCCGGAACGAAGCAACGCAGGATCCAAAACATCCGAACGATTGGTTGAAGCAAGAACGATCACGCCTTCTGAACCTTCGAATCCGTCCATTTCAATCAGGATTTGGTTTAAGGTCTGTTCACGCTCGTCATTTCCGCCACCCATACCAGCTCCACGACGACGACCAACTGCATCAATTTCATCAATAAAGATAATCGAAGGTGCAGCTTTTTTTGCATTTTCAAACAAATCACGAACACGACTGGCACCAACACCAACGAACATCTCAACAAAATCCGATCCGGAAATACTAAAGAACGGTGTTTTTGCTTCTCCGGCAACAGCTTTAGCGAGTAAAGTCTTACCAGTTCCTGGAGGCCCTTCTAATAAGACACCTTTTGGAATTCGAGCACCAAGTTTTGTAAATTTTTTCGGATCCTTTAAGAACTCGACAACTTCGACAAGTTCTTGCTTTTCCTCTTCTTCACCAGCAACATCGGCAAAACGGATTTTGTTCTGTTTTGGATCTGCCGGTTTGGCCTTTGAACGGCCAAAACTCATAATTCCGCCAGGTCCGCCGCCTGAGCCACCTTGACCACGCTGACTTCCAATCAGCATCCAATAAAGCAGGGCGAACATAATCAGAGTCGGCAATATCATTGTCAACATCGATCCCCAGAAATTAGACGCAGCCGGTTTTGGATTAACGGCGATACCGGCTTTTTGAGCTGCATTTGTGATTTCTTTTAGACTAGCATTATTCGGCAAAACATAAGCCGTAAACTTAGTCACCGAGCTCTGATAGCCTGAAAGCAATGTTGTTGCGCTGCTACTCGAGCTGGATTTTTGAGCTTTTTTATAATCACCAGCAATTGTGTAGACTCCACTATCGCCAGGTTGAATTGTAAAATCTTTAATTTTATTATTTTTCAACTGCTTCAAAAAAGTAGTCGTTGAAAGGTGTTTGACACTACCATCACTGCGTCCGAAAAAACTGTAAATTAAGAATATAACCGCCAGTATTACGAATGCGTATGATAATGAACTGCGGAAGAAACCGCGATTCTTATTTTTCATATAATACCTCGTTCACGCCAATACAATCACGCCAATACAATATTGTAACATTATGAATAAATATCGGGGTTAACTACACCGATAAAGGGCAAATTACGCCAAATTTCCTGATAATCTAGTCCGTATCCAGCGACAAATTCATTATCAATTTCAAAACCAACATAATCAGCTTTAATATCGACTTTGTGACCCTTTTCTTTATTAAGCATCGTTGCTGTTTTCACAGATTTGGCACCACGTCTAGACAATAAAGACTCTAGGTAATGTAATGATAAGCCAGTATCAACAATGTCCTCCACAATAATCACATCGCGATCTTTTACATCGCTGGTCAGATCTGTCCTTAAGGTAATTTCATTGGTTGAAGTAATTCCACCGTGATAACTGGCAATATCGATGAAATCCATTTCAACGTCGATTGAAATATTTTTAAAGAGATCACCCGCCCACATAACGGCCCCTTTTAAAACGACAACCAAAATAGGAGTTTTACCGGCATAATCACGATCGATTTGAGCACCAATTCTTTTAGCAGCTGTTTCAATTTCTCGATGATCATGAAGGATTTTTGAAAAACGGGGGTCTGTATCAGTCATTTGATTGTATTTAATGTTAACACGAATATCGCCGTTGAAACAGCGATCGTATGTTTACCTTTCTTTTTTAATTTTAATTTCGTCTTTATCTTTAATCAGAGAAAAACCATTAGTTAAGTTAATTTCTCCATGCGGTTCTTTTTTGTTTTTCAAAAGCTTTTCGAACTGTTCTAACTGAGATCTTTTAATTGGTAGGAAACCAATTGAATCATGCAACCAAATTTTTAGCATTTCAATTAGCTGGTTCTCATTAACTTCTCTAATCTGTTCTGCAAAAGCAGTGATGTTTTTGGCAGAATTCGGATTAATTTGTTTCAAAGCGGGTAAAACAACGTTTCTAATCTGGTTTCGACTTGTATAGTCCGGATCTCGATTAGTTGAATCCTCAATCCATTTTAAATGATTTTTTTTTGCATAATCATAAATTTCGGCTTTTTCTACATTTAATAAAGGTCGAACAACCTCAATCGGCGAATCGATCTCTAAGGGACGCGACCAACTCATTGCCGAAACAGTCTGCCAATCACCGCCACGAATAATTTTCAATAATGTGGTCTCGGCCTGATCATCTGCATGCTGCGCCAGAAGAATTTTTTCAGCTCCCACTTTAAGAGCAATTTGTTTATAGAAATTATAACGAAACTTACGAGCAGCATTTTCAATTCCACTAACAGGATGTTTTTCAAAGGGCCATTTTTTGTGAAAAACGCGAAGACCCCGATCTGCAAATTGACTATCGATTAATTCCGTTTCATTTGCCGAATCCGTTCTCAATTGATGATCAATGTGAACCAAAAATAAATGTAATTGCGGATTACTTTCATATTTAAAAAGAAGATCCGCTAAAACAGTTGAATCAACTCCTCCGGAAATAGCCAAAAGAAGTTTTTGCTTACCGGAAAAAAGCTTATGTGATTGAACATTCAATTGAAATTGTCGATAAAGAGTTCTCATTAATACAAAATAACAACCGAAAAGTTGTTATTTTTTATTGGTTGACTTAGTAAAATTAAAAATAACTTCTCCGGATTTGGAATACTGGTATTTGTCACGTAAATATTGAGTCAAATAATCAGATTGTTTTAAACGTTTTAAGTTTTCCTTTAATTGCTTATGCTCGGTTTTGGTCTTGGCCAGCTGTTGATTGACCTGATTTAATTGCGACGAAGCTGTGTAAAGCTTGGTCGCAGAAGAAAATAAGTTGTAAGAAAAGAAAATAAATAAAAATGCACCGACACAGGCAATTAAACGACGGCGGCGGGCAATTTCTTTGTGATAATGTTTCTCACGTACCTTATTATATGCTTGTGCAGTACGAATTTGCGCAGCAGTGCTCGGCTGAACTAAGTGTAAATTAGGGCGATTGCTTTCTTCCTTTTTCACAAATCTTTTATGTTGTCGAGCTGTATTTGTTGCCATTACTTAAAATTAATATCTCATATGATTTAAAGGATAAAAATATCTTAATGAAATCAAAAATAAATCTTAACAAATTACCACAAAAATAAAAGATTTTTTAATGAGAATTAATTTTACTGTTGGCGGCTTTCCGAAGAAATTAATTCATACATTTCTCTAGCATCATTTTTTTTAACAATTTCCGCAATATCAATAACTTTGATTGTGAGAATTTTTCCACCAAATCCCAAAACTAGAATATCACCAACACCAACATTAGCCGAGGATTTTGAAATTTTTCCATTAATTGTTATTCGTCCTTGATCGGCGAATTCCTTCGCTAAAGTTCGACGTTTGATTAAACGGCTGATTTTTAAATATTTATCTAAGCGCATTTTTAAGCTCCTTATAAACCGATTCAAGATATTTGGTTATTTTGTCAATATAGACAAGTTTTTTATCTCCGTTCAAAATAACTGTCAATTGCAGTTTCTGATCGTCAACAGCTTTGACACGAACCTTGTAAGGCAATTCCTTTAAAGTTTTGAAGATTGTTTCCCCAGCAAGAATTTGACTGGCCTTTTTGCTAAAAATAATTCTGATCTGAGAGTCATCACCGTGAAGATTAACCACATTAGCCGCGTCGGTTGCATTTTTCAAGTGTGCCAAAGCAAAAAGATTATCAACTAGGTCAGGAATTGGACCAAAACGGTCAATTAAATCTTGACGAACTTCGTTAAACTGTTCGTCCGTACGTGATTTTCTAATTCGCTGATAAAGTTCTACCTTTTGAGAAGAATCACTAACATAATCATCCGGTAAAAGAGCCTCGATATTAAGAACGATTTCTGCATTCGTCTGCAGAATTTTTTTACCTTTGCCCTGCTTTTGAGCAACCGCCTCTTGAAGCATCTGCTGGTAAAGTTCATAGCCAACCGAATCAATAAAGCCATGCTGCTGCTTTCCTAAAAGATCGCCGGCACCACGAATTGATAAATCACGCATTGCCAGTTTAAAACCAGAACCTAATTCTGTAAAATCGCGAATTGCTTCCAAACGTTTTTGGGCGTCTTCACTTGGTTGCCGATCGCCTGGATAAGTGAAGTAGGCATAAGCCAGTCGATTAGAACGACCGATTCGACCACGCAATTGATAAAGCTGTGATAGTCCAAACTGTTCTGAATTTTCAACAATTAAAGTATTGGCATTAGGAATATCGACCCCTGTTTCAATAATGGTAGTCGTAACCAAAACATCGTAAATACCGTTCAAAAAGTCCATTAAAACATCTTCCAGTTGCGTCTCGTTCATCTGCCCATGAATATAGCCAACATTGGCATCAGGAACAATTCTTTGCACCTCGCCAACAGTTCGCTCAATATCCTGGACTCGATTATGCAAAAAGAAAGTTTGGCCTCCCCGAGACAACTCCTTTTCAATCGCATCAGCAATAACTGGCCAATTTTCTTCTAGAACATAAGTTTGAATCGGGAAACGATTAGCAGGCGGTGTTTCCAAAACTGATAAATCACGTGCCCCAACCAATGCCATATTTAAAGTTCTTGGAATCGGTGTTGCCGTTAAAGTCAAAACATCAACATCGGCTCTTAACTGCTTGATTTTTTCCTTATGCTTAACACCAAAACGCTGTTCTTCATCAATGATAAGCAAACCGAGATCTTCAAAAGCAACGTCTTTGGATAATAAACGGTGGGTTCCGATAACCATATCAAGTTGATGAGCTTTTAATTTCTTAATAACCTCTTTATTCTGCCCAACAGTATTGAAACGCGATAACATTGCAATTCTAATTTCCGGAAAATCTGAAAATCGTTCGATGGCCGTTTGATAATGCTGTTGGGATAAAATTGTTGTCGGTGTCAAAAAGGCAACCTGTTTATGATCCTCGATTGCTTTAAAAGCTGCTCGAAAAGCAACTTCGGTTTTTCCGAAACCAACATCTCCAACCAAAAGACGATCCATTGGTTTTTTATTTTCCATGTCAGCTTTTATTTCTTTAATCGAACGCAGTTGGTCAACTGTTTCCGGATAAGCAAAATCATCATCGAACTCCTGCTGTTTTTGATCATCAACAGAAAACGCGTAGCCGACCTCGCCCTCGCGTTTTGAATATAAAGCAATTAATTCATCAGCAATGTCCTCTACTTTGGCAGTCACACGTCGCTTGGTTTTGGCCCAGTCGGTCGAATTTAGAGAATTAATCTTTGGTCTGCCATCTGCGGCACCAATATATTTTTGTACCAAATTCAAATGTGTAACCGGAATAAAAATCTTTGCCTTTTGAGCATAGGCAATTGTAATATAATCCTGCTTGCCACCATTAGCTTCAAGCGTCGTCAGGCCCTCATAACGGCCGATCCCGTGATTCACATGAACAACATAATCACCCGGTTTTAATTCCGTGTAACTTGTAATTCTCTCGGCATTAGAAAAAGTTTGATGACGAGGTACTCGTTTTTTAACTTTGGCAAATAACTCCGCCTCAGTCATGACAACAATTTTTTCTTCCGGAAGTTCAAAACCATGGGACAAACTACCGATCTGTAATTGAGCTGTTCCGGCTAAAATATCATCGCTGATTGCGAAGTTCATCCCAAAATCATGCAAAGTTCTCTGCAAAGACAATAAACGTTCACGGTTGCTGGCTTGTAGCAAAACTGTGAAATTACGTTTCCGATAGGATTCCAAATCCAACTTCAAAGCCGGCATTTGTCCAAAATATTGCTGCATCTGTCGAGTAATCAATTCGGTTCGGCTCGTAAATGTAATCCCGGCTAGCCCACGTGTTAGATTACTGAGGTATATCTTTGGATTCACAAACTTCTGAATCTTTTTTGAAAGCTTCTGTTGGGCCTTCTTAATTAAATTAATTCCGTCAATTTTTACTTTTAAATTGGGAAGCAATTTAAATTCGCGCAAACGATCAGTAGCCCATTCAGCATTTTTTTGCTCTTGAATATTTGTTTGATCATTAATTCGGGCAAAATCGTCAATCAAAATCAAATCGTCAGACTGAAGATATTCAAATATTGAATGTTTCAAAAAAAACTCAGAAAAAGGTAACAGCTCATGGCCATAAGAAAAATGTTTAGCTGCCTCCAATAATGGATTAAAAAATTCTGTCAGTTTTTTCTTTTCAGCACCTTTTAGCTTATTTCGATAATCAATAAAAGCCTGCTCAAGTTGTTTAAGATCTTCGGTAAACTCGGCTCGCGGCAAAAGAAAATCAGAAACCGGCGAAACAGAAGCTTGTTTAATTTTGTTCAGCGACTTTTGCGAATCGGCATTAAAAGTTCGCATTGATTCCAATTCATCATCAAAGAAATCCAACCGGATCGGTTCATCGAAATTAATTGGGTAAATATCAACAATTTCGCCACGAACTGAAAATTCACCGGGATTAGCCACCAATGTTTGTTTTCCATAACCCATTTCAACCAGTTTTTTTGCCAGTTGATCTTGTGGGTAAGAATCTGAAATCTTGAATTCTAAAACTGCCTGCCGGAAAAAATCCGGCGCCGGGTAACGACGCGATAAACCGGCAAGAGGGACGATTATAATTGAGTTTTCCTGAGATAGTAAGGCTCGTAAAGCCAAAACACGACTTAAGTCCGAATCACGCGATGCAACAGCTGTTTCCGTTGCTAATGATTCCTCCGACTGCATTTCAAAAACACTTTTGTCTTCGAGCAGTGCTTCTAAATCAGTGGTCAATTGGTCTGCTCGAAATTGTGTGTCGGTTAAAAGAAGGATCTTTTTTCGACTTTTCTCTGAATTTAAGCGCGCAAAAACCCCAGCGACTAAAGCAGCCTTGGGGGTATCGTTAACTCCACTAATTAATTGTGTTGAAGTTCGATCTGCCTGATTGGAAATGATTTTTTCAATTAAAGGCAAATGACTAATAAAATCTGTTAATGAGTGCATCATCAATTATTGTAGCGATTCGTAACAACATTCAAAGCAGTTCCGTTAATTATATCCAGAGCAGCTGATACGCCATCGTCAATTTCCGGCTGGACTAATTCCAACTGCAAGGGACTGAAATCTCCAAGTACATGTTTTATAACAGCTTGTGGATTATGAGCCGGGCGGCCGGTACCAATCCTAATTCGAAGAAATTCCTGACTAGCAATTTGTGAAACGATTGATTTTAAACCATTATGGCCACCGGAAGCTCCGGTTTTTTTTATTCTAAGCTGTCCATAATCACGATCAATATCATCTACAAAGACAATTAAATCGTTTACATTTCCACCAAAATAATCCAAAACAGCCTTTACAGCAATCCCGGAATCATTCATCATTGTTGTCGGTTTAATAAGATAAACCTTTTGTTCTTCAACATGTGTAGAAGCAACAAAAGCATGTAAATTTTGTTTAAGAGAGAAATTAGTCTGTAAACGTGCTGCTAATTCATCAACAGCCATAAAACCAACGTTATGCCGATTATGAGCATATTTCTCGCCAACATTTCCTAATCCAACTACTACTTTCATATGCTCCCTTTTAAATATCAATCAAGCGAAATATTCGCTCTTTTTAAAATTTCCTGAAAGTTATCAGGATAAAAATTACCATCTTCGTAAATTATTTTTAAAAGATTGTCGCCATCGGCATCGATGCCAACAGTCCTGATCCGACGATTAGAATCACGAATTACTTTAAAACGACCTGATTTAGAGTTTTTTGTCGGGTCTTGCTTCGGGTGCTTTTGAATAAAGAAACCATGGCCTTTGCCAAGTTCTCCATAAGATGCTTTAATCGCAAAACGTTCTGTATCACGGTCAAAACCCTCCTGTAGCAAACCACCGCCAGAACCAACAATCAAATTATCAGCCGACCATCCCTGGTGAAGAATATGACGGTATAATTCAACAATTGTTTGTCGGTTCATACCATCCCCTTGAATAATTCCAACATTATGGTTAATTACTTTGTAACCTTTATCGTTAACGCTGCTACCAAAAATATCAGCAAGAATATCCAGAACTTGAAGATCTATTTCTTGAGGTTCACCGGAATCCGGCCGCAAAACTATTCTGCCGTCGCGTTTGATAATCCGATCTTTAATCTCTTTAGAACCAATAACATTGCGAACAAAATTAATCGAATCATAGGAATCAATCACAATTGAAATAATGTCGTTATCACCTGCTCGATTCAACTGGCTATTTACATAATCGACTTCACCATGATCAGGTCCATAGGAAGTCGCTACCGAGTGTTCAGTTGCCCAAACTGACAATGCACGACCTTTAAACCCATATACATCAGCGATAACTTTATCGGCAGCTAAATTATCCGAACCACGAAAATGTAATAGATGTGCCGCTCCGCCACGTTGTGCCGATTGCAAGCTAGAAGCTCCACGCAAACCGAAATCATTGACTGCCAACTCAAGGCCAGTAGGACTTCCGGATTTTTCAAATAAAGGCAACAAAGCTTTTTTAATATACATAGAATTAGTCGAAATTGTCGTTGGATACCAAACATGCATCAAGACTGACTCCAAAGCATTTAAAGTTGTTGCAAACCAAGACTTGGTCGATTCAAGTGTCAATAATGGTGTCGATATCGGGACTTCGATACCTTCGGGCAATTCCATAATTTTAATTGGCAAATAACCCAAATCACGAACCTGTTCCCAAACTTCTCGATTAAAAAAATGATGATTACCAAAGGTCAAAAAACTAAATTCCTCGGCTTCATCAATCATTTCATTAGTAATCCTGCCTAACAAATGATCGGCAATAACCATTTGAAGACCAAACCAGGAAACAGTATTAAACTGGCTGCCGGGCCGTGCCTCAGCGTAAGAATACAATTTTGTCAGATCTTTTGGATATTGCAGATGATGCGTCAATTTATAAGCATCTGTATCAAGGATCAAATTTTCCTTCATAGCTAGAGTCTATCAATTTATTCAAATAGTTGAAAGCTTATTTTAATAAAAACAGACACAGTGATTTGAATTTCCCGTGTCTGTTTTTATTATCAAAAATATTTAATAGGCGATCAATTAACAAGAGATGTTTCAACTAATTTGCTGCGCCTGATTGTCATACCAATTAACATTAAAGTAAGACTAACAAGACCAAAAATTAACAATACAATCAAATCGAAAGTAGGATTTGCATTTAAAGAAATCGTCTTTCTCAAAGCTTCAACCGTGTATGTCATTGGCAGATAGGGATGAATCGCTTCAAAGAAAGCATTTGAAAGTTGAATCGGATAAGTCCCGGCCGATCCGGAAAGTTGGAGCACCAATAGAACCAAGGCAATCGCCGAACCCACGTGGCCAAAAAACAAATTCATCATTAAAATAAAGAGCATATATGCCAAGGCCGAAATGATTGCAACTAGAAAAGTCATCCCAACTTTATTAGGCTCTAAACCATCAAAGATAATTAAGCCGCTAATCACAATCAAGCCTTGAGCAATGGCAATCGTGATAAAGACCGTTGCTTTTTGGAAAAACCATTCTCGAACAGTTCTTGGTTTATATTCAACTTCGTTTAAATTGTAAAAAATACCAGTTGCCAAAGCACCAACAAACAAGCCAACAGCAATCATATAAGGAGACAACCCGGTCCCCATATTCGGAACTTTATGAGTATCCGAGTCACTGGCTGCTAAAGGTTTGGACAAATGTTTAACATTAACCTGCTTGGTTGAAATTGCAGCTAACTTCTTCGTACCACTACGCAATTGATCAGTTAATTTTTGACTACCACTTTGAGCGGTCTGTGTGCTTGAGGTCAATGTCTTTAAGCCGCTTGTCAAACTGTTTGAACCACTTGAAAGTTTATCAACGCCAGACTGTAGTGTATTGAAACCAGAATATAATTGGCTGGCTCCATTGGCGAGTTTATTACTTGCAGGAACAGCCTGGTTTTTTATTCCACTGGAAATTGTCGAAAGACTACTCTCAAGGTTCTCAATTGCCGACACTGCTCCGGAAGTGGCTGTCGGTCCCTGTGTACCTAATTTTTTTAGTTCGGGTAATTTGTTTTCAAGTTCTTTTAGTAAAGGCAGCATCTGCTGCAAAGTATTCAACTGCGTCGCGACAGTTTGTAAGGAACTACCGGCTGAACTTGTACTGTCGCCGATTGAGCTCAATTGGTTGCCGGCGCTGGAAAGAGAGGGACCAACCGCTTTGATATTGTTTCCTGCGGAGGTTAGCGAAGAAGAGACATCACCAAGGTTGCTACCGGCATCACTCAATGAACTGCCAACACTATCGAAGTCTGCCTCAAATTCTTTTGCTAAAGTTGGATCGGTTTTATTCAAGCTGCTTATTAAATCCTTTATACTTTCACTACTAGTTTCAGCTTTTTGAAGATCGGCTTCTATTTTTGTTGCCGAAGCTCCAGCCGATTGAATATCGCTTCCAGCTGAAGTTGCCGAAGCTCCAGCCGATTGAATCGAGGCAGCGGCCGATTTTGTTGCTGTACCGGTAGTCGTCAGACTGCTTTTGATCTGATTCATACTGTTTTCGATTTTTTGTTCATCGGGAGATTGCGGCAGAGTTGTCGGCAGTGATGATAATTGTTTAAGTCCGGCAGTTAATTGATTTAATCCGCTAGTTAATTGATCAATTTGTGATTTGCTGGCAGCCTGTTTGCTGTCAATCGACTCGGCGACAGCTGCCAAACTGCTCGAAAGCTCCGAATTACCCGATGCTAGTTGTGAAGCGCCCGAACTCATGGTTGGCAAATTGCTGGAAGCTTGATTCAATCCGTTTGTAATCGTTTGGCTTCCATTCATTGCAGTCGTTGTCCCTGAATAAAGTTGGCCAAGACCATTCGATAAAGTTTGACCGCCATTGGCTGCTTTATTCATGCCGTTTTTGCTTTTCTTCAAACCGGAAAGAAGCTGTTTGGAATAAGTTTTTTGAATTTGGCTCTCAACTGTTGCCGTAATTTCATGCGAAGCAGATTCCGTCATTTTATCAGCGATAAAGTTTAGACCGGAATTATGTACATATTTAATTGAGATAGCTTGCGGATTTTTGCTTAGAACAGTCGTCGAACTGGCGGAAAAGTTTTTCGGAATCGTGATCAACATATAATATTTTCCGTCTGATAAACGTTTATTCGCCTCTTTTTTATTCGCAGAGTGAAAATCGAGTTCATTGTTTTTTAACAATTGTTTCTTGATTTTGCTGCCAAGATTAATTTTTTTGCCTTGATAAGTTGTCCCTTTATCGTTGTTGACAACTGCAACCGGCAGATCGCCAGCCTTGCCATAAGCATTCCACATCGACGATAAGAAGATAACGGCATACAAGGCCGGCACAAACATAATTCCGATTAACAAAAATGCCAAACCTTTATTTCTAAATACTCGTTTCCACTCTTTCATTCAAAAATTCCTTTCCCTAATAAAAACAAAATTATTCGGAATGAACAATCATTCCTAATGAAACAAAAAAACTAATCTGTGCTGATTGCCCTCCAAGTTGCTTCTTCCAAAGCCTTTGCAAGTGCCTGAGATGCTTGGCGATTATCATTATTAAAACGCTTTGAGATTGGAATTAACGGTCCATAGACTAGGCTGGCAACAAATTTGGGATCCAATTTGATTAATTCGCCTTTATCAGCTCCCTGTTCAACCATTTCAGCAATATAATCCCACATTCGAGAAAAACTTTTTCGACTTCGATCATTTAAATAAGTCGCTTCGTCATTTAAATTAATAAAAAGAAAAGCTTCAACATTGTTCATAACATAGTTCCAAGCGTTATTAAATAAATGATGAAAACGGGTCCTTGTATCCATCTGTCCGTGCAAACCTGCCTGAAGATGTTCCGTAAAATCATCAAGAACTCTTACAAATAGTTCGTTCACCAAATCTTCTTTGGAAATAAAATAACGATAGATAGTCCCCGCACCAACGTTAGCAACGCGAGCTATTTCCGGAATCGTTGTTCCATCGAAACTACGATGGGAAAAAAGTTGTAAAGCTGCTTTGAAAATTGCATCTTTTTTACTGATATTTTTAATTGTTTCAGGCATATTTTTTACCTCTAGGAATGATTATTCATTCCGTACAGATCTAAATAATAACACCTGTAAAACAGATGTCAAATATTATTATTTATCCGTTTTTGATAAGCAACTTCAGCAGTTAGGTAAATTGGAAGATTTCGCTTAACAGCTTTTCCGGTCGCTTGATCAACTACCAAACCTTCGCCACCATGTAAAACCACCGAAGCTAATGACAAATGATACTCCCTAACTGCCAAAATCGCATCGCTTAAACCAACTTTCGTGATCAAGCCAATTGGCCGGGCAGATATTTCGTTTATTCCGCCATAAATAACCAAACCATTCGGTGCGTATTTCATATCAAAATAAGGCAACAATGTCCCTGGATAATTCGCTTCAATCGAACTATGTTCAGCCAAATAATCTTTAATTTTAAAATGCGACATCTGTCCATAATTGCTGGAAACCAATTTCGCTTCTTTCATCTGTTGAAAAAGATAATCCAAATTCTGACGTTGTTCATAATCCGCAAAAATAGAAGTATCCAAAACCTGATCACGGGAATATAAACCATTGGCGGGAACAGTTTTCAAAGCTTCCTCTTCTTCTTTTCCACCACCTAAAATTTTGTCGACAAAAGGCGATATATCCCATTTCATAACTTTGTCGGTAAAGTAATAAATAATATTTAAAATCGAAAAATAAAATAAGATCAAAAAGGCCAATAAAATGAGCCAGCCCCAGAGTTGATGATTAATTACAAGACGGACACCGACATAAAGAAGATAAAAATTTGCGATAAAACCAACTATCGAATAAATTCGACCACGAGCCTGATTACGGACGCTAAAAAAACCAAGCCATTGGTTAATAATAGTTAATAAGCTTAATCCCCCCATTATTGACCTCCTGTCGTATTGGTACCGGTAGTATTCGTATTGTCAGTGTTCGTATTGGTATTGGTATTAGTATCGGTATTGCTAGAAGAACTACTTGAACTAGAAACTGAAGAAGTGCTCGTAGAACTTGTTGGCGATGACGAGCTTGAAGAATCAGCATCACTTGAACTTGTTGGCGAAGATCCAGAAGAACTCGATAAATCGGAACTAGAATCAGAACTTGATAAATCGGAACTAGAACTGGAATCAGAACTAGAAGACTTTTTCGATTTCGATTTTGAGGACATCGAAACAGAACTCGAAGAAGAACTATAACTTGAACTATATTTAGTATCCGGCGCCCCTTCTGAGGTATGCGTCGTTGCATTTGTCACAACATTGACCGCTCCCAAAGCAATTACAATTGAAACAATTGCTGGAGGTGTTAAAAAAGGTGGAACTCGTTTAGCCATTAATTAAAGTATAAGTCCCACGTAATTAAACATAAATTAAGTTAGAAAAAAACTAATTATTTGCCACAATAACGGAGGAGTTTTTTGCTTAATCGACCGATCATTTAATTTCCCACAATAATTTATCGATAATTTTCTTGATTTGTTTTCAAATTACGTCTCCATTAAGAATCGTTGGACTTCAAAACATTTTAAATAATCGCTTCCGTAACAGCAATAACTATGTCCTTTGATATTTCTTGAATAATCTATTATTCCTTTATTATCGAATAATTTTAGAGCATATTGCCATTTGTATAAAGATAGTAATCTTAAAAAGTTATAGCAGCAACTGCCGGGGGAAATCCGCTGCCAACGGTGTACTGATCGTTTTGATCCGACCATAATCAGAAAACAAATCAGGCAGTTTAATCGTTGCCGAATGGAGCAGCAGCCTACCATAAACCGGTCCGTTATAAAGGCGGTCACCAACAATTGGATGACCAATTGAGGCAAAATGGACACGGATTTGGTGGGTCCGGCCAGTCTCCAAATTAATTCGCACAAGTGTATTTTGATAAACAGTATGGATTTTGGTCCAATGAGTAATTGCTTTTTGGCCTGTTTGGCAAACAATTCTTTTATAGGGATCAAGCGGATCCACAGAAATTGCTTGATTAATAGTACCTTTTTTATTTTCAAGATTTCCAGAAACCCAAGCCAAATACGTTCGTTTAATTCTTTTTTGAGCAAGCAGTTGGTCTAAGATACCAACTGCTAACGGGTTTTTGGCAACAATGACAATCCCGGATGTGTCTCGATCAATCCGGTGAACCATAAAGGCATGTGCCAGACAGGCTCGGGAAAAATGATCCTGTAGTTGAGCCTCAACATAATTTAAAAGTGTGTCTGTTTCTTTTGGCGAATGCGGATGCATTTTCATACCGGCAGGTTTATTAACAAGCAAATAGTCTTCACTTTCAAACAAAATCTGCAACCGTTGCTCGGCGTTTGGAAGATAATTCTGTTGTTTGGAAAAATCAGATACTGCTAAACAAAAAGACAATTTATCTCCTGGCAAAAGAAATTCTGAAGTTGGGATATTTTGACCATTAAGAAGCAAACGTTTCTTTTGCCGCAAAAGACCACGGATGGATCGTGGAATAAGCCAACGGGTCAGCAATTCTTTGATACTTTTACTGACAAAATTGTCCGGAATGATAAAACTATATTGGTAGAATGGCATTATGCTAAAATTTTAGCGCTTGAATAATTTTTACGTTGGGATGGAAATGAAGAATAATAAACATTGGAAAATAATTGATGTTATTTTAGCTGCTTTGATCGGCGTGATCTTTGGGGTTCTCTATTTTGGATTCGGATTGCCATGGAACGCTTTTATAAGCTTGTTCACGCCACTCGCAACTTTTTTGTCCGGGCATTCTCTGGCAAGTTCTCTTTCGGCTTCTTTAATCGCTGCTCAAATTACAACGGCTGCTACAACCGGTCTGTTTATGATGGCGGGACCGATTGCCGCTTTGATTCTAAAAAAGCCAGGGTCAGCTTTCCTATCCAATTTGGTTGCTTCGATTGTCGAAATGGTTATTGGTTCGGCTTGGGGAGTTTTGGACATAATTTGGGGAATTGTCCAAGGAGCCGGAATCGAAGCAGGCTTTGCGATAACTATGTATAAAAAACCAAGATTAGGCCTTTGGTTATCAGTAATAACAGGCAGTGTTATCAGTTTCGTTTATCATTATTTTGAAAAATCCTACTATAAATTTGAATTTAGTTACGTACTGGTTCTTTTCTTAATCTGGTTTTTATCAATTTTTATTTTCGCAGGATTAATGGACTTGATTATTTTCCAAGTTTTAAAAAAAGCTAAGTTAGTCAAATGATCATATGCTAGAATCAATGAAGAGCTGAATACTTCTATCTGGGGTGCCTTTTCCTTTTAAGGGCTGAGATTTACCCATCGAACCTGTAGGTTAGTACCTGCGTAGGGAGATAGCGAAAAGAGTCGTTATCTTTCGGCTCTTTTTATTATTCTGTATTTGGAGGAACTTTATATGGCAGCGAGAACAACAACAAATGTTTGGAAAATTAAAGACGTTATCATGATCGGACTAATTGGTGTAATCTTTGGAGCTTTATTTTTTGCTTTCGGTCTTCCATGGAACGCTTTTGTTTCAATGAGTGGGCCAATCGTAAGTTTTTTAGCCTCACATTCAATTACAGCAGCAATCGGTGCTTCACAAATTTCTCAACAAGTAGCAACCGCTGCGACAATCGGTTTATGGGTGATGGCAGGACCGATTGCCGCTTTGATTGTTAAGAAACCAGGTTCGGCCTTACTTGGCGAATTATTGGCAGCAATCATTGAAATGGTTATCGGTTCAGCTTGGGGGGTCTCAGATTTAATCTGGGGAATTATGCAGGGAGCCGGCACAGAAATTGGTTTCGCTCTCACCGGTTATAAAAAACCAATGACTGGCCTTTGGTTTTCAACAATTACCTCAACGATCATTTCTTTTGGCTACAATTACTTCAACGCTTCTTACAATAAACTGCCTTTTAACTTTACGTTGGCTTTACTAATTATTTGGTTCATATCAATTTTTATTTTTTCCGGAATTATTATCTTTTTTATTTATAAAATTCTTCAAAGAGCAAAGCTAGTAAAATAATTGCCAGTCATAGAATTTCACAATCAAGATATAAGAATTGAAAACAAACTAATTCTTAAAAAAATAAATTTATCAATTCATGCTGGAGAATTTATTTTGCTTTCCGGCGTTTCCGGTTCTGGAAAAACAACTTTTATAAACCAGATAGTCAATGACTATCAACAGACAGTTGCTCGTGTTTTTCAAAATCCCGATCAACAATTTACAATGGAAACACCTTTGTTGGAATTGGTCTTTTTACTGGAAAACCTTCGCTTTCCCGGTCAAAAAATCGGTCAAGAAATAGATAAAATTTTAAGGGAATTTCACTTATCTGATAAAAAAAACCAGTTCGTATACACACTTTCCGGCGGTGAGCAACAACGTTTGGCTTTGGCCGAAGCTGCCAATTTAAAATCGGATTTGGTAATTTTAGATGAGCCTTTTGCTAGCGTCGATCAAAAAAACGTTACATTTCTGCTGGATAAAGTAAAAGCCCTGCGTAAATCCGGGAAAACAATTATCGTTGCTGACCATAACCCTCTAATTTACCAAGGACTTGCCGATCGAATTTTTTTATTTGAAAATCAAGAAATCAGAATTTTAGAAAAAAATAATTTTGATAACTTCTATAAAAGTTTTAGATATAAAAACAATTTTCACCTAAAGGAAGGTCATGGAAAGCAAAGAATAATAATTAAAAACTTGTCTGTTCGTTTTTCCGACCGTCTTTTATTAGATAATCTAAAAACAGAAATTTTTAATCAAGAAAATGTTTTAATTTCTGGAGAAAACGGATCGGGTAAATCAACATTGCTTAAATCAATTGCTGGACTACAAAAATACAAAGGAAAAATTAAAACGTATGGTCGACTTTCTTTGGCTTTTCAAAATTCCAGTGATAGTTTTTTAAAAACCACTGTTGCCGAAGAAATTCAATTAAGCAAAAAGAAAGTCTTCAATCATTATTTAGATAGGCAACAGCAAATTGATGAATGGTTGAAAAAACTCTCTTTAGATAAGCTTTTGGAATCATCAGTATATACTCTTTCAGGTGGCGAACAAAAAAAGTTACAAATTTTATTATTAATGATTCAAGCTCCAGAAATTGTTTTGCTCGATGAACCTTTTTCCGGTCTTGATAAAAAGTCGGTTTTAAATTTAATTAGCCTCTTAAAAGAATCAAAATCGACGAAAATATTTATTAGTCACCAACTATTTGCCTTGGACAAAATTATTAGTTCTGCTTACTTAATTAAGGAGAAACGGCTTATTAAAATGGAAAATATATCATGAAACCAGCCTTAAAATTTATTTTAGTTTTTGTTATCGGTCTTGAATTGGCTTTTATTCGTTCACTTTGGCTGAATATTTTTACAATCATCGGAGCGATAATTTATTTATCATTCAAACGCGTTTCAATTAAGAAGTTTATTTGGTTGGCTCTAATAGGTTTTGTTCCATTTGTAGGCAGCTGGTTCATGTACTTTGATTTAAGCGTTGATCACTCGGTTATTTTTGCTTGGATTATGGCTTCGCGTGTCTACGCTTATATGTTCCTCGGCGGAGTAATTGCATATAGTCAAACGACAACTCAACTCATGCGCAGTTTTGAACAAGACCTTCATCTCAACTCCACTTTCGTTTATGGCATATTAGGTGCATTAAATTTTTTGCCAAAAATGAATCGACAAATAAAAATTATTAGAGCTTCTGGAAAAATGCGGGGTGTCCGATTAACAATTTTTTCTCCACAATTATATGTAAAAGCAATTTATAACTCTTTTGTCTGGTCGAATAATTTAAGCCAGGCAATGTATGCCCATGGTTTTTTAGAAGATGCCAAACGAACTCACTACCAGCAGCATCCCTTAACTCGTAAAGAAATTTTTGAATTTTTATTCATGATAATTTTAAGTATTATTGCCGCACTGATAAAATAAGGCTGTGTTAGAAAATCTAAAGACGAGTTTTGTCTTAACGAATCAATCAATTTTATTTTTACTTTCGATGAGCCTAATTTTCTTGGTTCTTTTTGTTTATTATCTAATCAATGATTATCGTAATTTAAAAACCGCTTTCGCTCTTAATCTTGCAGGGGAGAGTCTGTTACTGGCTCTTTTGATAATTTCAGCAAGACTGGGTGGGAATTTTTTTATCATTTTTAGATTTATGATAAGTTTTTTTATTGGTCTGATTATAGCTTTAGCCCTTTATTCAGGAATTACCCTGGTGATTTGGAGTTTTAGAATGTCGATTAATACCCAATATCGTTCTCGCTACCGCTTCTCAACCAGATTAGTAACAATTATTTTTCCACTACTATGTTTGATGATTTTGATAAAACTTTTCAAAATATCTCTACCACCGGTAATTAGTTATTTATTTGCTTTTATACCCCTATTTGTTATTTATCTTGGTTTCGTCTTCACTAATTTCATAACGCAAACCATTATCGTTAATCTAAAAGGAAAACAAATTCTTAAAAATAATCAAAGCTTTGATTACTCGATTACACTTGGGGCCGGTTTAATCCAAGGCGAATTGGTTTCGAAAAATCTGGAGAATCGTTTGCAAACAACTCTTAATTTTGCTATAAAACATAACAATCCAAAATTAATAATGTCAGGTGGTCAAGGATATGATGAAAAAATAAGCGAGGCTCAAGCCATGCAAACTTGGATCCTAAAACACAATTATTCTCCAACGAAAGTTTTTTTAGAAGATCAGTCCACTAATACAAAAGAAAATTTTCAAAACTCAATACAAAAAATTTTAAAAGATCAAAAAAGTGAAAATCCTAAGCGGCTCCGTTTAGCCTTCGTGACAAATTCATATCATCTAACAAGAGCCAACTACATTGCTTTTGCTAATAATTATAATTTGAAGATTTTTGGCATTCCATCAAAAACAACCAGGAACTACCTGGCCCTAGGATGGTTTAGGGAATTTGCCGCAATGTTGTTAATTAAAAAACATCAACATTTGTTCGTGCTAGTATTGTTGTTGGTTATTAGCCTTGGCCTCGCTTTGATTTCTTGGATTAACTAATGCTTAAAGAACATAAAATTAATGAAAAAATGACTTGGTACGAGGCGAAAGATCCCAATCAAGCCGAACAAGATCGTTTAGTCGAACTCGGAATTACACGAGAGCTGCTTTTTTATGCTTTGGATCCCAACGAATCTGCTCGAACCGAAATCGATCAACCAACAGGGAATGTTTTAATCGTCTTCGATATTATTACACCTAATTCAAGCCTGGCTGCCACCGAACCGGTAAGCATGATAATTGATAAAAAAGGCAATTTCTACACAATATCCCGTTCGACAACGGCTCGGATTTCTGAAAAGCTTTTTGCTGTTGGTCGAGAAAATCATTTAGAACCAGCCGATTTAACAGCGATTGATATTTTTATCAATGCTACCTCGGCACTAGTCTCGGAATATATTAGTACTATCAGTACTGCAAACCGTCGACGGAATATTATTCAATCCAACTTACGTCGCAAAATACAATCCGGTGCAATTTCCTCTTTAATGGAATTGGAAACACAAATGATCTATATGCTTGATTCATTGAGAACCGATCGAACAGCAATTTCTCGTTTACAGGCCTACCTTGGAGTGCGAGTTAATGATAATCAAAAAGAATACTTTGCGGACTTGCTTGTCGAAAACACACAGGCGATTGATATGGCCAACCAAGCTGCCGAAGTAATCACAGCAATTTCCGGTGCTTACTCTAATTTAAATAACCAACGTTTGGACAAATCATTGAGGGCTTTGACAATGCTGCAGGCTTTAATGGCCGTTCCAACGGTCGTTACCGGTTTTTACGGCATGAATATGCACCTGCCGCTTGCCAGTCTTCAATATTCCTGGATTATCACTTTTGGCATCACGATAATTCTGATCGCGATCGAAGTTTTTATTTTAGTAAAGATTCACTTTTTCGACCGTTGATGAAGACTTTTTGTATTTTTGAAAACGGCGAAAAAATTTATTAATACTAGAAGCGAGGTCGATAGGAAAACTCCGCGATATCCTGCGAATTCCGTTACACTGGAACCAATTTGCGGCCCAACGACATTTCCAACTGCCTGAAAACTTTGATTCCAACTAAAAACTTCTCCCATCATTTTGTGGGGAGAATTTTTAGCAAGAATCGTTTGTACGCTTGGAATCAACGCAGCATCTGAAACACCAATCAATAAACGTAAACCACCTAATTCCCAAATGTTTTGAACGAAAGCCATTGGAATAAAAACCAGCATCGAAAAAATCAATCCACTTAACAAAATCCAGTGGGTACCCCATCGATCACCGAGGCGCCCAAAGAAGGGTGCAGCAAACAAAGTCGCGACTCCATTGATTGCTTCAATTACTCCTGCAGCCAGGGCGACATGCCCAGCTCCGTTCATCAACTGGCGTACATAGAGGCTTAGAATTGGTTCAATTGAATTATTTGAGGCTTGAATAATCATCGTTGTTAAAAACATCCCCAAAATAATTCTTCGATTTGGCAAAACTTTAAAAAAATTAGCCGATGGCTGATCTTTTCTTTGGATTACCGGAGTGAAATGCTCGTGTACAAAAAAGACGACCAGCAGGAAAGAAACAAACAAACATAGGCCGGTCATGAAAAAGGTATACCGATAACCAACGAAATCAGCAATTGCCCCACCGGCCAAAGGACCAAGCAAAGTTCCCGAAACGTTTCCAGTTGCTAATGTTCCAAGAGACTGACCGCTCTGATTTCTAGGGGTCTGAATTGCAATTAAAGCATTGGCCGTACTCACAAATCCATTAAATACTCCTAAAAGCAAGCGCAAACCGACTAATTCATAGACATTGCTCACCAAGGCCGTTGCCGCCATTACCAAGGCCATTCCCAAAGAAGCACGAATTAACATTGGTTTACGTCCATATCTATCAGATAAGCGTCCCCAGAAAGGCGAAATAACTGCTTTTGCTAAAAAAGGGGCCGAAAAAGCCAAACCACTCCAAAAAGCATTTTCTGAATTAGAAAAACTTCCTAACTGGCCAATAAATAATGCTATAAATGGGGCTACACAGCTAGAGCCAATTCCAGCCATAAAGGTGCCAAACCAAAGCACACGCAAATTCTGTTTCCACTCCGGGCGCTTGGATCGACGCAAAGAAGTAGTGAATAGGGGCATCTCATATCACCTTCTCCTAAAAAATATTTTTTTAAAACAGAAATAAAGAAAAAAACTAACGAACACCATGATAGTAATGATTTGCTTATTTAGCAAGTCTTATTTTAAGTAAGCTTATCGTATGATGATTAAAAAATTTATATCCAAGTTTTAGATAGTGCTAAAAAAAGGATTAAAGGAATATTTATCCTTTCCTTGAATTAGTTTTTCAAATAAAGCCTTTCCAATTACTAATTATGTATGATTAATATATTCGTCAATTTTTTAATTATCAGCTTTAAAAAGCTAAACTCAAATTTTGTTTTAAAAATTATTATTATTTATTCACGGACATCAAAATTTTTTTCATTATTTAAAATTGGCATAAGTTCTTTAACCATCCGATCAATTTTGACCCATTTCAACGAATTCATATATTGCAAAAGAGAATTTATCTTATTGTCGTTACCCTGAATTTCCATTTCTACATTTCCGTTAGCAAGATTTTTAACCCAGCCGGTTAATTGCAATTTAACAGCCATTTGTTCAGCTTCAAAACGAAAACCAACATGTTGTACCAGACCAGAAAATATAATTTGATAACGAACAATCTTGTCATTTTTAAATTTAGGCAATTCATCTTTGCTTTCTTGATTAAAGATATGTTTATTTTTTAATTTTTTAATCAACTTCATGGATAAACTCCAAAGATAGTTATCTTAAAAAGCGCTTGATACAGTTAATATATCATTGTAGATATGTAAAAAAACAATCTTTTCCAATGGCATAATTTGTAACCATGTTTTTTAAGAATATTAATCATTAAATAATAACTTCATTTAAAAAAGGCAGGGCTGTCAGACCAGTTTGCGGTTTAGTAAAAGGAACTCTTTTGTATTCTGCTGAAAACACTTTTTAAACAATACTTCATGGCATTGATAGTATTACATTAAAAAGCTTTAGAAGAATTTAAACGGTAAATATACAATAGCGAAAACCTTACTAATAACGTTTTAAAAGATTAAAAAACTAGTCTGGACAGCAGTTAATCAATAGCGAATTTTGGCCGCATGTTATGATTAAGTTGCTTTTAAAGACTTTTAAAAAGGTGGATTTATTATGTCGCCAAAAAATCAGAGTCTGAACAATACTTTTTCTAAAAAAATCCCTTTTTCATTTGTATTAATCCTTTGGCTGTGTCTAAGAATTCAATAAATTATTCAAACATTGATCTTCTTAGATATCTTTTATCAGGGACAAATTGGGAGAAATATAATGAAATATAAGCGTGATCAAATGATGTACGCAGCTATTTTGGGATGGTTTAGTTTTTGCTGGTTCGGCTGGGCTCAAGCAGCTCCACGCGATGATTGGCGTATTTGGATAGGCTTATTAGATGGGGTTGCAATATTAATCAGTATTACCGGTGGAATATTGAGTTTTCGCAATTGGCATGCGCCTTCGGCTTTGAATAAGAACAGTTCTTGGAAGTGGTATTTGATTTTCCTAATCAGTGAGTTCGTTTTAGCGTTAATTGGTGCTGTCTTTTTAATTTCAAAAGATCAAATTAGTGATATTTCCATTTGGATAAGCTTCGTTGTAGCAATTCATTTTTTTGGTCTTAAATTTGTTTTTAGAGATTATTCATTATTTATATTAGGTGGGGCTATGCTCTTAGTTACAATTATTGCCTATCCACTAGCAAATTACCTCAACGTCGATGAAAGCGCAATTACGGGAATCGGAAATGGTTTTTGTTTATTATTGTTAGCTTTGGTTGGCCTGTATCTGGCATTACAAAAAAATAACTAATTTATAAAAAATCACCCCAATTTAATTGAGAGTGATTTTTACTAGTTGATTTTGCGAACATACGTTCTTATAATTATTTTGATGATTACTAATGAAAAACTAGTTGCCTCCAAAATGAGGGACCTTGTCAACACAACTCGCGATATAAACCGAAACAGCTACTATCGAATTAGCTACGACGATTTGCTTAAATTTTGTGGTTTGGATGAAAAAGAACTCCTTCGCGTATTAAACAAATTCACTGAGAGTGGAAAACTGAATTTTCATGGTTATATCGATGAACACGGCAGGTCAATTCATGATCGATATATTAAAAACATATTCAAAGTAGCACCATCCAATGATCCTAAGAAAACCGGCCCAATATGGAATGAGGTATTTAAAAATCGGCGATATTAAAAACCGGTCAATTTGTGTTTTACCAAATTAAAGAGCTTCTTCTTTGGTTAATAATATTCCTGGCTAAAATAATCAAGAGGATTATCGATAAAACCAAATCAAGTAGGAGACCCCATGCATAAATAATAATTGGATAAAGAACACCATCTTTAGAGAAGAAATAAGAAATCAAATTCTGCTGTTTATATAAATATTCAAAAGAAGATCCTAAAATAAAAGTCAAGATACTAATATGAATAGTTAATACTAAAGAACCGAAAAATTTGAATTTCCGTGTATTGCCTTTTATTAAAAAAATAAAGCTTATTAGAGCAAAAATCAGTAGAAGAATCATTACAAAAAAATAATTTGCTCGAATAATCAACTGCCAATAATTTTGCGAAAACATTCGAAAATTTGTTGAGTTCCCATTTGCCTCATGAGGCAAAAAAGTAGCAATAATTACCAATGGAAACATAATTCTCATTAGTGCACTTTTATTTTTCATAACATTATGATTAGTTTACTTGTTTTCAGACTAAAATTGAATGTTTAAGAAAATAAAAAACGGCAGAAATTAATCTGCCGAAGAATTATTCACCATTGTCATCAGGATTGCGAATCTGGATTCTGCCCCAGTTAACACGAGGATAATATTGTTCAGGTGCATCCGTTTTATAAAGATTAGCAGTTGTTTTGTCGCCATTTCTGGACCAAAGAGAGGTCGATTTACTGCCGAGAATTCGATTTTGTTTATTCAAAGCACGTTTAGTCGCGGTAACACCATAATCATAATTCTTTGGATTAACTGTCTTAAATCCTTTTGGTTTATAAAACCGCAACAAATCCTTATAAATCAATTCATCAGAAAGATTTAGTTCTTTATTAACCTCTTTCTGCCAATTTGACACTTTTTGAGCTAACTTTTTTGAAATACTCGAGGTTGGAATAACTTTGTCGGTTTTATTGTCCCAAAGATCACCGGCAGTATAAGTATATTTAGGCGTGGTAAAGTCCTGGTCGCGGAAGGCAACTAGTTGTTTGTGCTGTTTGCTGAAAAGATCCTGTCCGAATTGAATATAACGTTTGGTCGAAATCCCAAGCAAATGTTCAAGTGTTGGCAAAACATCTATCTCGCCACCATACGTCTTATCTATTCGACCAAGATGCGACCCGGGAATATCAATCATAAAGGGAACTCTTTGTAATTGGACATCATCATTAGCTGTCCAAGTAGTTGGATTTTTCCCAATTACTGAAGCTAATGTCTTGTTTTCAGATTCAGAAATCCCATAATGGTCGCCATAAATAATAATGATAGAATTCTTCAACAATCCCGCCTTTTCTAAATAGGTATAAAATTCCTTGACTGCCTGGTCAAGATAATGATTAGTAATGAAATAATTGTTGATAATTGGATCGTCAGTATCACTCGTCTTAAAATTCGGATCCTGATCGACTGTATCCAAAGTAAACGGATAGTGATTAGTAACCGTCAAATATTTAACATAAAAAGGCTGCTGCAACTTTTCCAGATAAGGAATTGAATCTTTAAACAAAAGCTTATCTTTCAGACCCCAACTTTCGGATTTTTTTCCACTAACATCGTAAAAAGAAGCATCAAAAAAATGTTGATAGCCCATCGACTTATAAACAGCATCTCGATTCCAAAAGGAACCGACATTACCATGAAAAACAGCGGTCGAATAGCCAAGACGTTGACTAATAATCGCCGGCATCGCTTCAAAAGTGTTCGAAGCATATTTTGTAAAGACCGAACCAGATGGCAAACCAAAAGTTGAAGTCTCCAGCATATTTTCAGCATCCGATGTTTTACCCTGGCCAACTTCGTTGAAAAAATTGGAAAAAGAAATTGTATCTTTCCCATGGTACAAAGAATCCAAAAATGGTGTTACTTCTTTACCATTTATTTTTTGATCAATACTAAATTGCTGAAAAGACTCTAAGTGGATAATGATGACATTTTTGCCTTTCGCAATCCCATAATATTTAGAATTTGGTTTGGCATAATGCGATTTAACATAAGATTTAACCTTAGTGATATCGTTCGGCTTGGCAGAGCTTCTCAGTGCATCGATTTGAACCGTATTGATGGCATCTTGTGCCGTATAAAAATTAATACCCATATATTTGACCATATAAGTATCATCAAAACCACGAGTTAAAAGTTGCGGACGCGAACAATCTGCCAAAAAGAGATTAAAGAATAGAGCCAGAATGCCTAAAGAAACACCTAAAATCGAACCGTGTTTCGTAATAGGTGTTTCCTGCATCTTAATCTTTTTGATAATCAACAAAAACACAATAACGACTAAATCAAGCCAATAAAAAGGATCTTGGATACGCATTAAAGATATCGAAGCTCCTCCAAGGCCCTGATTAATCTTTGAATAGCCAAGCATCTGATTAACAGAAACAAAACTAGTCATTTCTCGATAACTAATACAATTCACATACAACAGCAAAGTTAATAAAATATCGATAACAATTGCTGTAATATAAAAAGGTAATTTTCGCTTGATAAAAGAAGACAGAGAAAAAACAATGATCATCACGGCAATCGGGTTGATAATCATAATAAAGAATTGAATTGGAGTTGAAGCGCCCAGACCACCGAAATCAAGAAAATAGGCCAGCAGGGTTTTTGCCCAGAAAAAAAGCGTCAAAAGCCAAAGAAAACCAACTCGATTATTTGGATTAAAACGTTTTAAGGACCATTTCCAAAAATTTCTTAAAGCTAAAATCATTGCTTTCAATTATAACGCCGATATTCAAGAACCGTATTAAATATTAAGCAGTAAAGTATCAATAAAATCTCCTAAATCAAGTGCAATCTGCTGACCAAAACGATTAGTAATTGGTGAATCAATATCCAAAATGCCCAATTTATCACCACTTTTTCGTGTAATTGGCAGAGCAATCTCAGAATTGGAAGCAGGATCACAAGCTATATGGCCTGCAAATTGATGAACATCGGGAACGATTGTCAAGGCCTGCTTGACAAAAGCCGTACCAACGACACCGTTATCTTGTTCAATTCGAGGAGTTGCCGGTAAACCCTGAAACGGTCCAAGGACCAAATCACCACTTTTTCTCTCTAACAAATAAAAACCGGCCCAATTGATATCAGGAACAAATTGCATTAAGACAGCAGCGGCATTCGCCAGATTTGCAATTTTATCTTTCTCTTCTTCGTGAGCTGCCGAAAATACTTGGCTAAGGGTTGTGTCCGCTTTTAATTTAGTCATGTTTGAAAACCTCTCTTTTATTTAAACTTGTTGAATGTTGTGGACCTCCACGATCCGGATCAAAATAATTAACAGCTTGATTAATAGCTGTCGGAACTTCACCAAAAGCAGTTGCAATTAAATCAGACTTGCCTTGATAACTGCTGGCATCGCCAACAGCAAAGACACCAGGTATCGACGTCATCTGTGCTACATCGGTCAAAAAACCCTGATCAAATTGTTCAGGAAGGTCTTCCCACTGATTAACCGTCTTAGATGAGGCCGTGAAGCCAAAACCGCCGATTAGTCGATCAACAGAGATTTTTCGAACGACACCGTCGGTAACAGATTGAAGCTCAATCTCCAATTTTTCTTTTTTGGGATTTAAACCAGTGATTTTCATTGGGGTCAAAAAGGTGGTTTCACTACTGTTTTCCAGCTTGGTAATTGATGACTCCAAGGCGTGAAAATTATCGCGTCGATGAATCAAGCTGACTCGACTATTATGGTCAATTAATTCAGCCGCATAATCAACGGCAGTATTTCCGCCACCAACAACAGCAAAATCTTTATCGGAAACCTCACTTAAACCAGGCAAAAGATAAGTCAACAATCCAGATTGCTCAGCTTCACTGCTTCCAGGGACGTTAATTTTCCGTGGACTAAAAGAACCGTTGCCGCTGGCAATAATTACAGATTTTGCTAAGAAGGAAGCATGATGATTAATTTCTATTTCAAACTGGTTAGAACTTTTTTTTAAATTTGTGACCTCGGAATTCAGAAAAGTTTTGCTATCAACCAAATCGGTCTGTAATTTCAATCTACTAACAAGATCTCGGCCAGAAATGCCAAGAAATCCAGCAACATCAAGGATTGTTTTCTCTGGGTAAAGAGCTGTAATTTGGCCGCCAATTTGAGGAGTTGCTTCAATCAAGGCTGTTTTTAATTCACGAAGCCCGGCATAGAATTGCGCAAACAAGCCCGCTGGGCCGGCACCGATAATTACAATATCAAATATTTCATTATCCATTAATCAACCACCACCCTTTTTAATCGATCAGAAAAAGCGACCGTAATTTTCCATGGCGGAACTCCAGAATGTTTATGGAGATCATAAAGCGTATTTTCATATTTTCCACTTTTTCCAATTAAAGTAACTTCTGTTCCAATTGAATACTCATGCGGCAAAATCACCATCATTTGATCCATTGCTATTTGACCAACCTGCCGACATTTTTGGCCATCAATTAAAAGCTGAAAATCTTGATATTCTGCAAGCCATCCGTCACCGTAGCCGATTGGAAGAGTGCCAACCCAAGTATCCTTATTTGTTATAAATTTCGATCCATAGCTAATTCCTTCGCCGGCTGGAATTTTTTTAACAAATGTTAAAGCTGATTTTAGTTCAAAAACAGGTTTAAGCTCATCAATTGGTCCCAGTTCGCCTTCAGAAGGCTCGACACCATAAACTACCGTTCCTACGCGGGCAATCGAATTGCATCCAGGAAGTTCGCTTGAATGGTACATGGCAGCTCCAGAATTCATAACGTGAATATACGGAGGCATTGGCAAACTATCAATTAGATCGTACCAACGTTTTTTTTGTTTTTGGAAGTACTGATCGTCAGCATTATCCGAACTGGCAAAATGAGTAAAAATTCCGTCGTAAGAAAAATGATTAGAATGTTTCTGCAAAAATTCAATTTCGGCCTTTAAATCGGTTTTTGAACGAACGCCGATCCGATTCATTCCGGTGTCGACAGCCAAATTTACAGAAAGTTTTTCCTTACCAAGAATCTTATCAACGGATTTTAGCCAATCCAGCGAAGATACCGTTGTTAAAAAATGATATTTAGCAGCAAGTGGTGCATCATTAACGGCAATTGGGCCTAAAATCAAAACAAAATCATTAATTCCAGACTGGCGAATTGCGATTCCCTCGTCAAGAACAGCTACTGCTAAGCCATCTACTCCACAATCCTTGGCTATTTTGGAAACTTGAATAAGACCGTGACCATAAGCATTGGACTTAACCGCCAGCCAAAGCGTCTTTGCACCGGAAACGCGTTTGGTATATTGAACGTTATATGTTAGTGATGATTTGGAAAATTCTATACGTGTCGATCGATGAATAGCTTCTACCATAAAGGCAATTATATAATGAAGTAAGTTTTTTCGGAGGTTTTATGCAAATTAAAAAGATATTAGTAAATTTCAATACAAAAATGGATGAAGAGATCGGTTGATGACAAAACAAGAAGAACTAGTAATCGCCAGTCAATTCGGAGAAGGAAAAATTCTTGCTGACGCAATGACGATTCGCCGAACAGTTTTTATGAACGAAGAACATGTAAGCGAAAAAGACGAAATCGACGGCCAGGATGGCTGCTGCTTGCACTATGTGTCCTATTTAAATAATTGGCATCCAGTCAGCACAGCTCGAATATATTCGATTGGAAAAGATACTTGGCATATCGGTCGTGTCGCAACTTTAAAAACTTTTCGCGGTCGCAGTTACGCTCGACAGATTTTAAAAAGAATCGAAAAAAATGCTAAGTCAAAAAATATAAAAAAACTTGAGTTGGAAGCTCAAGTTCATGCGATTTCTTTTTATGAAGATTTAGGTTATCAAACTTTTGGAGACATTTTTTTAGATGCAAATATCGAACATCGACGAATGGAGAAACTAATAAAATAGCTCTAAATTAATCGTTTTCAAATCCACGATGATACTTATTTTGGAATAAAGGACTGACACTACCATTTTCTTGGACAGCATTAATTGCCCTGGCAAATAGATCATCGGCACTAACGATTTGCAGCTTGTCGAATCGCTTGGATTCTGGAACGTCAATCGAGTCAGTAACAATCACATGATCGAAATCGGATTTTTGCAATAACTTCGGCGCATCGCCTGAAAGCAATGCATGGCTGGCAACAACGATGATTTTCTTAGCACCTTTGGAACGCAATAACTTAGCACCCTCAACTATCGTATGGCCGGTATCAATCATGTCATCGATAATGATGGCCGTTTTCCCAGAGACATCCCCAATCAAATTCATGACCTCAACTGTATTTTTCTTATCAACCGGACGCCGTTTATCGATGACAGCATAAGCATCGGGCAAACCTAAAAATTGGTTAAGTTCGCGAGCGCGGCGGACGCCTCCGTGATCCGGTGAAACAACAACGGCATTATCCAAATCTACAATATGATGAGATATAAGGTAATCAGCTAAAATCGGTGCTCCCATTAAATGGTCGACCGGTATATCAAAAAATCCCTGAATCTGCGAAGCATGCAAATCAAAAGCAATCACTCTAGTAACTCCGGCTTGCTCAAGATCATCGGCAATTACGCGAGCCGCGATCGATTCACGACTACGAGCCTTTCGATCCTGCCGCGCATAACCGTAATAAGGCATAACGATATTAATTGCATGGGCAGAAGCGCGTCGAAGCGCATCAACGGCAATGAAAAGTTCCATTATATTATCATTTACACTCGCATGCTGAGAAGCAGAAGTCGGTGCAATAACGAAGACATTATCTCCGCGAACCGAATTTGTAATATTTAAACGAATCTCTCCATCAGCAAAGCGATCCAAATTAACGTCAGCCAATGGTTGGTGGAGACGTTTGGCGATTTTTTCAGCCAAAGGTCGATTAGCAGAAAGTGACATCAAGACCATATGATGTTCATTAGCAGTCATAAAATAATTTCCTCTGTTCTTAATTATATCAGCCAATTAAATCGATAGAACTACATAGACTATAATGAACGCATGGACGCAGAACTTCAAAACAAACTAAAAAAAGAGGCTGCCATCAAGGCTACTTCTTATGTTAAGAATGGAATGGTTGTTGGTCTTGGAAGCGGCTCGACTGTAAAAATGCTCGTTGACGAACTCGGCCGACGCGTCAAAGAAGAAGACTTACAATTTACCGGAGTGGCAACCTCGATTTTCACAGCCCAGCAAGCGAAGTCTTTAGGTATTAAAATTGTTGATTTGGATATGGTTGATTCAATTGATTTAACAATTGATGGTGCTGACCAGGTTGACAGCAATTTTAACGGGATCAAAGGTGGAGGCGGCAATCTATTGTGGGAAAAAATTGTTGCTGTAAATTCAAAAAAAATAATTTGGGTCGTTGACAAATCAAAAGTCGTCGATACGATTGGCGCTTTCCCACTGGCTGTCGATGTTATTCCTTTCGGAAGCCAACACGTTATGCAAAACTTCGACAAGGCGGGTTATGATCCGATCCTTCGTCTTGATAAAGAAGGAAGACCATTCAAAACCGATTCAAATAATTTAATTATTGATTTACATCTGCATAAAATCGAGGAGCCAGCTCAACTGGCCGATAATTTAATCCAGACGGTCGGTGTTGTCGAACATGGCTTGTTTTTAAACATGGTTAGCGAAGTTGTTGTCGGCAAAGAAGGAGAGCCGGAAATATTAGTTAACCCAAATATCGGTTAACTTTCCTAACATTTTCTTTTTTTATCGATAGACTTGTGTGATAATTACTTTCAATATGGGAAAGCAAGTTTATTTACATATCTTTAACGCAAAAATCTTAGATGTTTTCAATCAAAGGTTTGAAGATACAGAACTTTGGATTGAAAACGGATCTATATATTTTCGCGGAAAATCAAAGGATTTAACCGCTAAAAATAATTTTGATGCTCAAGGAAAATATATCGTTCCTGGTTTAATCGATGCACATTTACACATTGAATCATCTTTACTGGCACCATCGGAATTATCCAAATTAGAATTAAAACATGGTGTGACGCGTATTTTTGCCGATCCACATGAGATCGGTTCGGTATCAGGAGTTTCCGGTCTTTTTTATATGATTCAAGAAGCAAGGAACACACCTTTGCATATTCACTACATGCTGCCCAGTTCTGTGCCGGCAACTAATTTCGAACATGCCGGAGCAGTCTTGCATGCTGATGCTTTAAAACCTTTTTATGGTTTTCCAGAAATTAATGGCTTAGCAGAAGTAATGGATTTTCCAGCTGTTGCAAACGGTGATCCTGACATGCTTGAAAAAATTAAAGATGCTCAAAATGCTGGCCATCATGCTGATGGGCACGGCGCCGGTTTGACTCGCGAACAATTAGCAGTCTACCGGGCGGTTGGAATCGATACCGATCATGAAAGCACTTCTGGTAAAGAGGCGCTAGAACGAATCCAGGCCGGCATGAAAGTTTTTATTCGTGAAGGGACGGTTGAACGCGATGAAAAATCGATTCTACCAGTAGTTCGTAAAAATAATCAATCGTACTTTTCATTTTGCACTGATGATAAATCAGCAATTGATATTCAAAAAGAAGGTTCAATCGATAATAATGTTCGTTTAGCAATTTCCGAAGGTATTCCTGCAGAAAGAGCTTTTACAATGGCTAGTTATAATGCAGCTGTTGCACAACACGTAAAAAATGTTGGGGCGTTGACCGATGGCTTCATTGCAGACCTAGTAATTATCTCTAATCTGGAAAATTTCGTCACTGAAAAAGTCATGACTGCAGGAAACTGGGTCGACAAATTAGAATCAAAAGTGACAACATTTACAAGCCCGGCAATTAATGCCGAACTTGCATTGGGTGATTTAAAATTACCATTAGAATCAAACAAAGCACACGTAATTAACATTGAACCTGAGCATATTACAACCAAACATACGATTGAATCGGTTGCTCGCGATCAACAGGGAAACTTTGTTGCCAATCAGGACTACGCCAAGATCGTAGTCGCTGAACGTTATCACAACCTTGGTCATGGTTTAGGAATTATTCATGGTTTCGGCATGAAAGAAGGAGCAATTGGCTCAACGATCGCTCATGATTCACACAATATGATCATCGCCGGAGCTGATGATAAAGCGATGATTATTGCTTATGATCGTTTAAAGAGGATGGGCGGTGGCATGATTCTGGTTGATAAAAATGGTTTCACTCGAGAACTGCCACTTGAAATAGCCGGTCTAATGTCCGATAAGCCATATCAAGAAGTGATTACCAAACAAAAAAGCTTAAAGAACGCTTTTGAAAAAATTTCCGAAGGAATTGTTTTTGATCCATTCTTGACATTATCATTTATGGCCCTGCCAGTTATTCCAAGTCTTAAAATTACCGATCAGGGATTATTTGATTTCAATCAGTTTAAATTTATTGATATAAATGCATAATAAATTTTTTACAACAATTACTCTCAACTGTTTCGTACTGTAAATAATATTTATCTTTCCTAAAAAGACTTATTGACCTCACATAGTAGTTCAAAGAACAACAATATATTTAAAATTTTTGGTTAATCGTGGGACCAATCAATTTCAGTCTGTTCCGCTAAAATACTATCAATTTCCAATAATTCGTGATCAGAAAAAACAAGATTATCAAGTGCTTTTATATTATCAAGCAACTGTTCAGGTCGGCTTGCGCCGATTAAAACACATGCTATTTCAGGAATTCTTAAATTCCAAGCAAGGGCCATTTCAGCTAAGCTTTGTTGTCGATCGGCTGCTATTTCGTTTAACTTCCTAACGGTTTCAATTGTTGCCTTAACTTGTTTTTCCTGAAGAAAGGGACTGGAAGTTTTTTCAGCTCGAGAATTTTTTGGAATTCCGTTTAAATATTTATTTGTTAAAAGACCTTGTGACAAGGAACTAAAACTGACAGCTGCCTTATGTTTTTCTTTTAAAATTGGGAATAAATCTTTTTCGACTTGGCGATTAAACATGTTGTATCTCGGCTGTTCGATAATAAAAGGTGTTTTCAGATCTTCAAAAATTTTACTAATTTTTTCTGTCTGCACACCATTGTAATTTGAAACACCAATATAAAGAGCCTTACCCTCTCTTACTAATTGGTCCAGTGCAAGAGCAGTTTCTTCAAAAGGTGTTTTTGGATCAGGACGATGAGAATAAAAAATATCTACGTAATCAATGCCCAACCGTTTGAGACTTTGGTCAGCACTAGCAATAATGCTTTTACGAGATCCCCAGTTTCCATATGGACCGGACCACATCTCATAGCCGGCTTTGCTGGCTATGACCATTTCATCTCGATAGGACTTCATATCTTCTGAAATAATACGTCCAAAATTCTTTTCAGCGCTCCCTGGAACAGGACCGTAATTATTTGCCAAATCAAAATAAGTGATACCAAGGTCAAAAGCTTCATGGATGATAGACTTTTGATTCTCAAAAGAATCAACACTGCCAAAATTGTGCCACAAGCCCAATCCTAGTGCCGAAAGCTCAAGGCCGCTGTCGCCGACACGTCTGTAAAGCATTTTGTCATATCTATTTTTGGATGCCTGATACATAACGAAAATTGTCCGCTTTCTTTTTAATTTAAAAATTATTACTATTGTTTAATAAAATTTTATGTCTAAAAATCAAAAAATATATTTATAGAATATGAGCTAAATTACTTGTTATAAATTAAAGCAAAGAAAACAAATATATAAAAATTCAATACATTTATCAAAAAATCTATTCTAATAATTGAGGATCATAAATACCAATTTCGGCAACCGTTACTACTCCGGAAAATTTACGACCAGTTTCCGTAATCAAACCCAGCTTGTTATATGACATAGTAACTGTTTCTGCAGCTTTAACAGCAGTTCCCATAATATGACCGTTATCAGCACTAAGACCAGTGGGCACATCAACAGCCATCACTGCGGCTGGACTATTATTAATGAAATCAACAATCCCTGCTATTTTACCAGTTACATCTCTTGATAAGCCAACCCCGAAAATAGCGTCAACAATTGTTGTATAAGAACCGAGATCGTCTATGTCGGAAACAAATGGAACGCCATAATTTTCGGCAATTTTTAATTGAGTTTGAGTATCTTTGGATACTTTTTCTCGATCACCAAGTAGGTAAATTTTTACCGGCACTTGTTTTAAGTACAGCATTCGAGCAATTGCAATTCCATCTCCACCGTTGTTGCCGGTTCCGGCAACAACGAGAACCTTTTTTAAATTAAAATTTCTGCTTTCCAAAAGTCTTTGGCAAACTGCCAAGGCTGCCCGCTCCATTAAAACCGATGACGGAACACCAATTTTATTGATTGTATAGTCATCAAAGCTATGCGCTTGTTTTGAAGAAATATAAATCGTTGTCATAGTTACCACCCAAGTTCACTTTATAACAAATAACAAAAAAACGAATAAACAATTAACATTCATTCGTTTTTTGATCAAACATTAACAAATTTTTCGTACCGTTTAATCTTCGCTTCCGGCAATTCCACAACAATCTTCGTTCCTTTATCATTATATTCTTGTCGCAAAACCTGGTTATCCTGAATCAGTTGGCTGAGAATAGATCCTTGGTCAAAAGGTATAAGCAGTTCAACTTCTTTTAAATCAGCGAAGAGTTTTTTATTCAACAAATCGATAAATGCATCCAAAGATTTTCCATCCAGTGCACTGGCAATCAAATTTTCTCCACTGCGTTCTGGATAATTAAGTTTGGCCTTATCAGCTTTATTAAAAATTGTAATCATTGGAATTTGTTTGGCACCGATTTGTTGAAGTGTTTTCGAAGTTGTCGCCAACATATCCCGATAATGAGGATCAGAAATATCGACAATTTGGACAAGTAAGTCAGCATTGCTCGCTTCTTCCAAAGTCGATTGAAAACTCGCAACTAGATTATGCGGTAAATTTGAAACAAACCCAACCGTATCGGACAACAAAAATTGCCGCTTATTAGGCAAACGAACAGACCGAACCGTTGAATCCAAGGTAGCAAACAACATATCTTTTTCAAAGACTTTTTTTTCTTCCAAATCATCAACAATTTGAGAATATTGTTCAATGATCCGGTTCATCCAAGTCGATTTTCCAGCATTGGTATAACCAACTAAAGCAACCCTTTTAAGACCGGAATTATCACGCTGTTTGCGTTGAATAGTCGAAGAAGCCAACAGGGATTTTAATTCTGTTTTGATTTGTGAAATCTGATCTTCAATCGTCCGTCGATTTAATTCAAGCTTAGTTTCACCGGACCCACGACTGGTAAAAGATCCTCCGCCAGCTCCAGCCTGTTGATCCAAATCATTAGCCAAAGAAGTATGCAGACGAGGCAACTGATATTGTTTTTGGGCTAAACGAACTTGTAATTTAGCGATTCTTGTTTTTGCCCGAGCTGCAAAGATGTCAAGAATCAGGCCTGTTCGATCAACTACACGGACACCGGCACCAATCATTTTTTCAAGATTTCTAATTTGAGTCGCTGTTAAATCATCGTTTGAAATAACCAGCTGAGCATCTCTTGCAATTACAAGCTCTTTTAATTCTTCAACCTTGCCTTTGCCAAAATAGGTAGCCGCGTTGGGACGATCATATTTTTGCGTTAAAATATCTGCAACTTCTAAATTATCGGCCAAAGCAAGATTTTTAAATTCTTCAATTGCATAATCAAAATCATGCGAATTTTTTTGATTTTCAATTGCAGTTAAAATGACTTTTTCTTTTGTTTTTTCTGTATTAAATAATTGAGCTGTCAAAAAATCCTCCTAAAAATTAATTTAATTCTCCAAACATGACTTCATATCAGCACCCCAATTAACTGCCTTTATCTTACCATCAAAGATATCTCCTGTTTTAGCCAATTACGAAATGCAGCAGCATTAATATCAGTTACAACTGTCGCGTTTGTCTTACCCTGGTGGTATGCACCTCGAATGTCGGCAACCGTTTCTCCAATCGCTGGGCCTTCAGTCACGATATCGATCCATAACTTATTGGATTTATAAAATTCAGGATGTAATAAATAATCAATTGTATTTACATCATGAATCGGCCAACCATCAACATGCCAGTCGTTATAATGAGAAATCAAGGAAGCAAGCATTTCTCCAGATTCATTTAAAGAAGCAATCGTTTTAATCCAGTCTCGATTGACAAGTGCTTTTAAAGTAACATCCAAACCAATCATCGTTACTGGCAGATTAGAACTCAATAAAATTCTTGCTGCTTCCGGATCAGTAAAAACATTAAATTCGGCAGCACTGGTCATATTGCCAACAGATAGTGAACCGCCCATTGCAATCACACGATCAATTTTGACAGCGTCCTTTGGATATTCACGAAACCACAAGGCAAAATTTGTATATGATCCAGTCAAAATTAAAGTAATTTTCTCTTCCGATTGGCTAAGAATATTATGCCAAGCCTCAACGGCTGATTGCTGCAGTGGCTGACGAACACTTTCCGGAAAATCATAGCCCTCCATTCCCGATTCACCATGAATTCGAGCAGCGTCCTCGAAAGTTTTAACCAAAGGCTGGCTAGCTCCTGCCGCAATAGGAACTTTAGAATTAAAAAAATCAGCAATTTTCAGAGCATTCTTAGTCGTCTTATCAACTGTTACATTGCCAGCAACCGTGGTGATTAGTTGGACCTTAAAGTTGGCATTATTTAAAAGAACTGACAAAGCAACTGCATCATCGATTCCAGGATCCATATCAATAATTACATTCATAACAATTAAGTATAAAGAAAAACAAAAATCATCGTTTTAATTGAAAATATTTATAGCAGTTTTTCCAGAATAGTTTCAACTATCACTTCTGGTTTTTTGCCATCAGTAATAATTTCGATATCAGCTAAAGCATGGTAAACACGATAACGTTTTATATAACGCCGCCTAAATTCATTTGTTTTTTTAACTAAAGGTCGATTATTATCCTGATTAATTCTTTTTTCAATTGTCCCAAATTCTGTACTCAAAAAAACAATTGGTGCACCAACCGATTTTAAAAGAATTCGATTTATTTTATTAATTGGCGTACCACCACCAGTTGATAAAATAACGTTTCGATCAATTGCCTTTTTTAAAGCTCTTGTTTCTACTTTCCGAAAATATTTTTCACCAGCTTCAGCAAAAATATCATTAATCGATTGATTAGTTTGTTGGACAATCAAAGCATCCAAATCCAATTGAGGAATAGATAGTTTTTTGGCGAGTTGATAACCGATTGTTGTTTTTCCGCTACCCATAAAACCAATCAAAATCAATTTGGCCATTTTTAATTACCTCGAATAATTTTATAGTTTGTCAACAAGCAAGATTTTGAAATTCATTAGGTAATCTGCTTACTGAAGAAAATTCATGTAATACCATCCATTTATTCACATTTTCCTATCGGGATTAATCAACAAATGATTAAGGTCCTCAAAGAAATCAGGATAAGAAACTTTAATTGATTCAGGATTATTTAAAGTAACCGTTCCCTTTGGAATATCAACTAACAAAGCTGCGATAGCCAGCATCATACCAATTCGATGATCTCCATGTGTATCCAAATTAGTTTTTATCGCTCGTAATTTTGCGCAACCGTCAATTACCATTCCGTCGTCTTTTTCCTGAATTTGAGCCCCTAATTTTTTCAATTCGGATGTCACTACCGCGATCCGGTCGGTTTCTTTTACACGTAATTCCCCAGCACCAGAAATAATCGTTCGTCCTTTGGCAAGACTTGCAGCGAGAGCCAGAATTGGTAATTCATCAATAACGTTCGGGATTTCTCTAGCAGTAATTTCCACGGCATACAACTTTGAAGAACGAATAATGATGTCCCCGTAAATTTCAGATTGATTTGAAATTTTATTAACCTCTATGTCGGCATTCATCCGTTTTAAAATTGAAATAACGCCGATACGAGTCGGATTCAAGCCAACTCCTTTGAGACATATATTGCTGTTTGGCAAAAGACTTGCGGCAACCATAAAAAAAGCCGCCGAAGAAATGTCTCCAGGAATTGTAATATTTTGGCCTCGCAGTTCCGGTCTCGGTGTAACGATTATATTTAAACCCTTCGTTCTAATGCTGGCTCCAAAATTATTTAACATTATTTCCGAATGATTACGTGTTGCTTCTTTTTCGACAATTATCGAAGGCTTGTCAGCTTGCAGGGCAGAAAAAATCAAAGCACTTTTAACTTGGGCACTGGCGACCGGTAAATGATAATTAAAAGCTCTAAGAGTCCGATGGCCAATCACAGTAATTGGAAGTGTACCAGTTTCAGTAAGCGAGAATTTTCCCCCGATTTCAGTTAGTGGATTTGTCACACGACGCATTGGCCGTTTGTTTAAAGAAGCATCCCCGATCAGGCGAGTATTAAAATTCTGACCAGCTAGCAGGCCAAGAAGTAAACGAGTTGTTGTTCCAGAGTTTCCCATATCTAAAGCTTTTTTGGGAGCCTTAAAACCATTTAAACCAGATCCGAGAACAATTAAATCTTTGCCATCTTTTTTAATTTCAATTCCCAAATTTGAAAAAGCATTCAAAGTTGAAAAACAATCAGCGGAGTTAGAGAAATGTTTTATCCTGCTGCTTCCTTTACTAATCGAAGCAACCATAATCGATCGATGGGAAATACTTTTGTCACCGGGAATAACTAGGCTTCCATGTAATCCCTGGAATTGTTTTGTTTTAAGATTTTTCATTAATTAATTTATCCTTAGTTCGAATTTTATAAACGCTCCATAACATATTTACTCGATAATTTTTTTTGATAGCTTCGGTTTTCCTTAGTTTCACATTTTTCAAATTCGTAATCACATATCGTGCATTTTTCAATCGATAATCGTAATATGCAAAATACTTGCTAGAAGAAAACTAGATATTTGTTGTTTGCTTTTTTTCTTTAAGATAAGTGGTTAAAAGACTCTCGGTTGCCGCATGAATAAAAGATTGATTAATCGAAAATTGTTGATTTTCAATTAAAACCAGGTCCGAGAGTTGATAGATAAAGCTATCAATCAGCTTCAACTGCGTTAAAAAACGATAATGAATATCAGCCCAATCGGAATGGATTCTTTTTGATTTAAAAGCAGCTGGCAGGAGCAGTAAGTCACCAGAATATCTCGTTAAATGTTTGAAAATTGTTTCAAAACTATCATGAAGAATAATCGAAACATCTTCTGATTGTTGCTGGGCAAAATAATGGGCCGCCGCAAAGCTATCGGTTTCTTTAGGACCTAAAGTGTGAATTTTTGTGAATTTTTCCAATTTAATATTCCTTAATTTCTTCGCGGTATCGATAAAGTTGTTCCTTTAAACGAGTAAAACTAGAGGAATCAAAAGTATCTAAAAGTACTTTGGCTAACTCGATCGCTACAACCGACTCGATAACAAGTGAAGCTGCGGTAATCGCAGTCACATCGGAACGTTCAACATTTGCATGATTCTCAGTTTTTTCATCGACGTCAACACTATGAAGAGGCTTATATTGGGTCGGAATCGGCTTCATTGCAGCGTTTATGATAATTGGCATCCCGTTAGTCATTCCTCCTTCAAAACCACCCAAGTGGTCAGTATTGCGATACCAGCCTTGTTCTTCGTTCCAAAAAATTTGGTCCATAACTTCCTTGCCGGTTTTAGCAGAATTAGCAAAAGCGTCACCAATTTCAACCCCTTTAAAGGCATTGACTTCCATGACTGCCGAGGACAATTTTGCATCCAGTTTCTCGTCGTAACTCGTATAGCTTCCCAAGCCAGCAGGCAAATTATCGGCAACAACTCGTACAATTCCGCCAAGAGTGTCACCATCTCTTTTTGTTTGATCAATTAATTTATGAACGGCATCAACGTTTTCACTATCAATTGCCCGTAAATCGTTTTTAACAACAAGTTCATTTATTTCATTGGCAGATAGGTAATTATTCATATCCAAGTTAATCGGCCCGATTTGACGAACATATCCAATAATTTGTATGTCAAGCTGTTGAAGAAGTTGAATACAAACTGCTCCAATCGCCACACGCATGGCTGTTTCGCGAGCTGATGAACGTTCCAAAACGTTTCTTAAATCACGATGACGGTATTTCATGCCACCAACTAAATCAGCATGACCCGGTCGTGGAAATTTAACTTGCCGCAAAAGATTATCGTCATCGGAAATCCCGAATGGATCCATAATTTTTAGCCAATTATTATGGTCGTAATTTTTAATCGTTAGAGAAATCGGCGATCCTAATGTCAAGCCGTGACGAACACCGGCAGTAATAAAAACCTCGTCCTTCTCGATTTTTTGTCGGTTTCCTCGACCATATCCCTCTTGACGCATATGCAGTTTTGCATTGATTTCTTCAATTGATAATTTCAATCCAGCTGGAATCCCCTCAATAATTCCTGATAATTCTTTTCCATGAGATTCGCCGGCGGTTAAATAAATCATATTAAACTTTTCCTTTCTTCAAATTCTTTTGAACTTTTCTTGAACTCTTTAAAATACTGTCAAAAATTTCTTGATAATATTCAATGTTTTCTTGATCGGGAATTTCTTTAAGCAAATGATTTTTAATTTCTTTTTCTCTGTTTTCATCAAAAATTTCTTGGCCGATTTTTCGCTTCTTGAAACCGATTCTTTTTACGATTAACAAACGCCGGTAAAGTAGTTTGATCAGAAAAAAATTAATTATGTTGATCTGCCAGCGTTCTTTTTTTAAATTAGTTTTCGACATATTTTGTCTCCATTTTTAATGAATTTTCTGTTTTTACATAAGCGGCACAACTAATCAAAATAGAAATAATCAAATTCAATGAAGCGGTTACAATAATGCTTCGCATAGTAAGAACAATACTGATTTTCGACAAAATTCCGGTTATTAATGGAACTGAAAAAGTTGCTAAACTACCAAGAGTGAAAAAAATGCAGTCGCCCGGCCTTTCATACTTGGAAAAAGACTAATCAAAAGATTCAACGCAACCTGCATAACTCCGCCAGCAGCCGTAAAACCAAAAATAAAAGCCAATAAATGAACAAGAATATTACTGCTGTCAAAATTGATAAAAATCAAAGAAAAGAAAGCGAAAGCGCTCAGTGTAACTATTAAGTAAGCATTTTTCATCAAACGATTTTTAACGATTGCAAAAATAGTGATAACTCCGGTAACAGACCCAAGGCTATAAAGCGACAATAGCAAATGAGAAGGCATTTCGGTCATATTAAGCTCTTTTCTGGCGAAGATAGTTATCCATTGAGTAAAGTGAATCATAATCGCCATTGAACTATATCCGTAAAAAACCAACGAGCAAAATAAAAAAATTTGTCGATCGCTCAAGCGGCTTAACTTTAGGCGAAAGTTTTCTTTACTTGGAAAAGATTGATCCGGAAATTTGATCGGCAACAACAGGACGAAATTAATCAATAGAATAGATGCGGCAGCCATAAAATTTATTCCGTACCACAGTTGCAGCTTTTCTATATATACGACGGAAATAGGAAGAATGAATTCTCCTATCGACATAATCGCTTTAATTAAAATACTTGGTGCAGTACTCTTTTTATCAATTTCCAAAAAAATTGGATATGTTGCCGCATCTAAAGCCGAATTAGCAACCCCAGCGAAAATGGTTATCAGATAAGCAAGGCAAAAATCTCTGACAAAGGGCATAATCATAAAAAACAGTAAATAGGACAACATGCCAGCATAGAGAATCGGTTTGCGTCCGAGCCTATCTGAAAGCGATCCCAATATGTAATAGGCTAAGATTCTGCCAATGCCTACGGCAGAAATTGTATAAGATACCGTTGATAAAGGTGCATCCCATGATTTGCTTAAAGCAAGCATGTTCTGCGTTAGGATTAGCAAACCCAACCCATGCACAAAATAATTCGTGTATAAAATAAACATTATTTTTCTTTGAACAGATTTGGAAATCATTGATTTTAATCCCTTTAAGTTTATTTAGTAAATAAAAAACAGCCGGACTTTTTAAAATCCAGCTGTTTTTAAATTAAAATCAAAAATTTGTTACAATCTTTAAAATAATTTCGTCATACCAACTGGATTTAATCAAACATCTAGCTGGTTAAAACAAATATCATGGCTACCAACTTTAGATGCGAGCAATAGAGTGTTCGCACCAAAGCTGGAGCGAACACTATCTAAACAAATAGCCATAATAAAATGATGTAGTAACGAATGATTTTAAGACCATAATAAATTCCTTTCCGAATGAATTGAGTTGTATATATTAAAACAAGACAGTAAACAAAAGTCAACCGATTTTTTTGCTAAATGATAAAAAATTTAATGGTAGTTTTTTACGTTAACAAAATAAACAATCTTCAGATCATGAAATATTCATGTGAGATCAGAAAATTTAAGAGACAAGATTACAATAAAATCTGCCTTTATTTCATTGCGGTTTCAACTTCTTCAAAAGTCGGAATCGATGGTAAAGCGCCGGCTTTTTGAACCGTTAAAGAAGAACTACGGGTCGCCCAGATTAGTGCATCGGTTAAATTGCTTAAATCCGATTTCAAGTTGGCAGTAAAGGATCCAATAAAAGTATCACCGGCGGCTGTCGTATCAATAGCCTTCACTTTAAAGCTAGGTATTATTCCCTCTTGTTGACCAACTTTGTAAAAAGATCCATGCTCGCCAAGCGTAATCAAAGTACTCTTGACACCAAGTTTTTCAAAAGAAAGAGCTGCACTGTTTAAAGAATCTTTTGTAAATTGAATTTTCTGATCAATTAAAACTTGCGCTTCAGTTTCATTTGGGGTGACAAAATCAGAAATACTCAATAATTTTGGATCAATTTTTTGAGCCGGTGCCGGATTTAAAATAGTTAAAACATTTTTTCTTTTGGCAATTTCAAAAGCTTTAATAGCCGCACTGATTGGCGTTTCAAATTGGGTAATAATCGCATCTGCCGATTCTATCAAACTGCTTGCAGCCTCAACGTCTTCAACACTGACCTGCATATTCGCCCCACCATAAACAAGAATCGTATTATTTCCATCGGACTCGAGCATAATATAGGCTGAACCGGTCGGCACCGGTTTTGTAACAATGTGTGCTACATCAATTTTGTTGTCAGATAAAGTCTGCTTCATAAAACGGCCATTGGTGTCATTGCCAACAGCCCCAATAAAACTAACATCAGCTCCTTGACGAGCGGCCGCAACCGCTTGATTTGCTCCTTTTCCTCCCGGAGCGCTTGTCAATTCACTTAAGTGAATCGTTTCGCCTCTTTTTGGCAGCTTATTTAAATGTTGAATTGTATCAACATTTAACGACCCAAGAACAACAATTTTTTTGGCTTGTTTTTCGATGATTCTCTCCTCCAATTAAGCAAGACAATCAATATCCTCGATCCTGCTTTCAATACACAGATAAAACTGATTATTGTCAAAACGATTTATGAATAAATATAATCTAAGTATAGTAAATTTAATCGGTAACCCTTACAAGTTGTTAATAAAATTAAATTTTCTTCGTTGAATCACGGATAATTAATTCAACATCGACGGCTCTTATTTGTTGTTTTAGTTCTGAATCGGAAATTCTATTTTCCAACATTTCCAAAGCATACTTAGCTAATAAAGATATTGGTTGCCTAACCGTTGTTAGTTTTGGATTTATAAATTCTGCATAATCCGTATCATCATAACCAACCAAAGAATAATTGTCCGGAACTTTTAAGCCCTGATCATAAATGCCTCCAAGAACCCCGATTGCTAATTCGTCACTTAATGTAAAAATAGCGGTTGGCTTAAAAGAAATAATATTCGGCACAACATTTTGGCCACCGTGTTTACTGAATTTCGTTTCGAGGATTTGAATATTATCTTTGTCGACTCCTACATCCCGGCATGTTTCGACAAAACCATTCAAACGAAGATTTATATTGTAAGTCATCGATTCTGTATCCGGCACAACAACACTAAATTTATGATGACCCAATTCATATAAATAGTGTGCTACTAATTGTCCACCGTGAAAGTCATCGGTTGCAATAAAATCGGAGTCTTTAGTACTATTTTGATCCAGAACAATATAAGGGATCCAGTTTTCCCTTAAAAGGTCGTTAACCTTAGAACTTTCCTCCACTGCAACGGCCACAATCAAACCATCAACCCCCTGAGCTATTAAACCTTCAATCGCTGAATAGAGCTGGCTGCGATCCCCATCGAGACCAATCATAATAACGTGGGTTTTCGAATCTGAGTAATTTTCAATTAATTGCAGAAATTCACTAAAAAAAGGATTTGAAATAGTTGGAACTAAAACTCCGATCGTTTTATCGGTTTTATTACTGAGATTTCTAGCTGCTGAATTGGGGACATAATGTAACTGATCGCGAAAAGCTAAAACTTTTTTAATATTTTTATCTGAGAAACGTGATCCTTTGCCATTCAAAATTTGGCTGACAGTAGTTGTTGACAAACCGGTCTTTTGGGCAAGTTCTTTGATTGTCACTTTCTTATTCATAAGGCAAGTATAAGTAAAATATTATTTTCTTAAAACGTTTTACAGTAATTTTATATCTTGAAAGAAACTTAGCATATTTATTTTAATAAGATCATAAGCATTTTGAAAAATGAAGACTAAATAGGCTTATTTATCTTTAATAATCATGATACTTTTGTCATCTCTCTTTGATGTCCTCGAGTTTAGAATTCTTGTCAGCACCATTTTTGAAAACAATAAATCGGAAAAAACGTAATCTTAATTAGTATCAAAATTAATAAATTAAGGATAAAACGATTAAATCACCAAGAATACAATTGATAGGCTTTCCGCTATAATAGAATTTAATTAAGGTTTTATTAAGAGGTTAAAATGATTGTTAGGATGCCAAGATATTTGAAAAAGACCGGGATCATTTCGGCCGGGATTTTCTTTCTGCTGCTAGTTTCGGTCGGCATTAAACTTGGAATTATTATCGGTATTGACAAATGGTTAACAGCTTCTTTGGGAAGTGATAGTTTTTCGTTTGGTGACACAATCATGACGATCGTGACAGCACTAGGTTCACCTTTGGCAACTTTTATTTATGCAGTGGTCATTGCCGGCTTACTCTATTTTTCTAATTTACGCATCCCAGCAATTTGGGTTCTTACTACATACATTAGCGGATTAGCAGTTGGCGAAATATTAAAAGTTGCAGTTGGTCGTGTACGGCCGACTGGCCATTTGGCTTCCGGATATGCTTTTCCATCGAACCATGCATTAACAACTTTTATTGTAATTACAATTATTTTTGTTCTAATTCTGCCAAATCTTTCATCAACTCGTTTACAAATTTGGTTTGGCTGGGGAACGATAACATTTGGTCTATTGTTATTGGAAGCAGTCATATATCTGCAGGACCATTATTTAAGCGACGTGATCGCTGGAGCAGCTCTAGGAATTGCCTGGGTAACTCTTTGGGTCTGGCTTTATGAAAAATACGCCAAGCCTTTACACGATAGAATTCCGGTATTAAAATACGATGCCGTATAAAAAGGAAATATCTTTATTTGATATTTCCTTTTTATTTTAAAATTTTATTTTTTACAGCGCTATTTCATAAGGTTATTATTCTTAATTTGATTGACAAGCCAAATAAAATCGCTAATTGTGTAAGTTCCGGAAAACCAATTTTTAGCTGAATTATTCCAATAATTTATCGGATCAGTATGATTGCTTCCACCTAAATATTTGCTGACATCATCATGAGTCCAAACAGTTTTGCGATAGCAAGCTGAACCTAAATGATAATGATTCAATTGATCAGCTACAAATTTAGCGACATTCAGTTGTTCTCGGGCAAATTCCTCTTTTGAATGAACCTCTACTTGTTCAATTTGAATAAAGCGAGGATTGGCGATTGGCCCGGCTCCCCAGCACTGATAGTCCGTATCGGCAACACCAATTAAATTGTTTCCATCAGCAAAATTATGGACAAAAGCAGTTCGCCAATTTTTGTACATATATGAAATTTCGTTATTAATAGTTGACTTTGGATTAGCAGTTTCATGAATCACAATACCTTCTGGTCGAGCCTTACCATAACGATAATTATTTTTTGGCAGCACCGTACCCTTGCTTAACCAATTCTGTTCAGCTGCCGGCCTCCAAGCCTTATTTTTGACACCATCCTGAATATATTTAACAACTGAATTATTCGATGTGTCAGCATTGGCTTTATCGTTAATAAAGAAAAAACCAGCTAAAATTGCAGTTAATAAACAAAATAAAAACTTCATTCTCTTCATAAAATCCTCCCAACTATTAATACGGATTTTTTAAAAAGATTTGAAGTTTTATTTGTTCAATTTCAACTGTGGCAATACAACTTTAAAAACTGTTCCCTTTGGAGAATTATCAGAAACAGATATCTTGCCCTGAAAGGCGTTAACAATCCATTTAGCAATTGACAAACCTAAACCAGTTCCACCAGTACTGCGGTTCCCAGATTTTTCTTCCCGATAAAAACGGTCGAAAACGTGTTTTTTGCCATCGGCAGAAATTCCCCGGCCGTTATCAGCAACTTCAATAACAAGATTATTCTTTTCTCTTCGAGCTTTAATTTCGATTAAATCTTTTGTATCGGTATATTTCAATGCGTTATCAAGCAAAATAACGATTAATTGATGAACACGCCGGGTGTCTATGACCATCTTGCCTTTTACATCGATTTTCTCCGAGAATTTTCGTTTTTTTGATTTGGCAATCTCAGAATACGGTTCAACAACCTCTTTAATAAAGCCTTCGATCTCAACCATTTTAGGATCAAGTTGCGACATATTCGATCCAGTCCTTGCTAAAGTCAGCATGTCAGAAGTTAATTGGTTCAAACGACGGACTTCGGAAAGAGAGACGACGATATTTTCAGATACGTCTGCAACAGACGAAGTGGGTTTTCTAAGCAACCCTTCCATTTTATTTTGAATAATTGTTAGTGGGGTTCTTAACTCATGAGCGGCATTATTAACAAATTCCTGTTGTTGCTTCCAAGACTGAAGAATCGGACGCATAACTCGAAGAGTAACCAGCCAGCTGACGACCAACGAAAACATCGCCGCAAACATCAAAGTCCAAAAGAGAACCGAACGAAAAGAATCCATGTTAGATCGCTCTGTATCAAAATTATAAACAACCGCTGCATATTTAGCCGTTCCAAGGATTGTGTTAGCCCCATAAATTAAGACGATTGGTTTCTTTAATTTAATGAGACGAACTCTAAAATACGATCCGGATAATCTTACATTTTGAATATCGTTTAAATCGCCAGAAATTTTTTTATAAAGATTTTCATAAGTCCAGATCCGTAATCCAAGCGAATAAGAATTAACAATTTTTCCGCTCTTACTATAATAAATAGTGTCCTGTCCGGAAACGTTCGACTTTAGTAAACTGCCCTCCTGAGGTGAACTGGCACTTGGCGATCCCCCAATTGTACTCGATCCCTGTCCTTGTCCAACCAACCCGGGAATTGTCAATTGTTTTGATCCGGTTTTAAAACTCTTTTGAATTCGCAATACCATTGAATTCAAAATTTGATCAGAATTGCGTTGAACAGACTGTGTATAAGTAAAATAAATATAACTGCCAACAAAAGAAAAAATCATAAGAAAACCAATTGCTTCCAACAGAAACAACTTTATATATTGTTTAGAATTAATTTTAGTTTTGTTCATCAGATTCGAGAATGAAACCAACGTTCCTTAAAGTCTTGATCAAATCATTTTTTCCAACCGACTCTAATTTACGCCGAAGATTATTTAAATAAATGTTAACGACACTGGTCGTCGTATCCGAGTCAAGTCCCCATACGCGATCGAAAATCTGGTCTTTAGTAATAATAATGTTCTTATTTTTGGCAAGATAAACCAAAATATCATATTCCTTGCCGACTAATTGAACATTCTGCTCTCCAACAGTGACAGTCCGGTTCGAAAGATGGATTTTTAAATTTCCGATATTGATTTCTTTTTCTTCAGTATCAATACCGGCACGGCGTAATAAAGCTTCTACTCGAGCTAATAATTCTTCTCGATGAAAAGGTTTTGTTAAATAATCATCGGCTCCTACTTCAAAACCCTTAACTTTATCATCAACCGAATCCTTAGCGGTCAAGATCAAAACCGGCGTTTCAATATGAGCATCCCGCATTTCTTTAATAATATCCAAACCATTCATTTCAGGAAGCATTAAATCAGAGACTATTAAATCATAAGGGGCTTCAACTGCTTCATACTCGCCATCAGCACCATTAAAGACCTGCTTAACCTCTGCAATTTCCGAAAGCATTGCTGTAATATCATCATTTAAAATCTTGTCATCTTCAATCAATAAAATTTTTACCGAACTATTTGCCATAATATGTAGAATTCTGCCTTTCTCTAATTAAACCAAGATTAATTTCTGTCTTTATTCTACACGCAGAGAAAATAAAAACGCCTTTGGGGTGGCGTTTTTTGGGATTAATTATTATGAAGAGAGTTTTTAATTTATTTGGAAGGGATATTTTATTATTGGAGAGTGTTCGTCGGGACTTGTTTTTTTACTAACTTGTCCTTTGGAACAGTTTTAATTATTCAATTGACAGATTAAAGGAAGATAAAAGAGAGATAAAACGAAGATAAAGTTAATTTATGCATAAAAGCAGCAGGAAAGGCGATTGTTTTTATATTGAATCCATAACTTCAGCTTCAAATTAAAAAAGAATGTCTAAAGCATTCTTTTTTAGTCTTTTTCATTGCTCGAATCCAAACCCGGTTGAGTGGATTTCCCAACATTGTAATCTTCAGGACTAAGATTCTCGACTTGGCCCAGACGATATCCATTGCCAACCTGACTGAAGAAATCGTGATTTGCGGTTGAAGTTGAAATGCCATTCATAACGACCGGATTAACATCTTCGGCGCCATCGGCAAACATTGGTTCAAGTCCCAGATTCATTAAAGCCTTATTACCATTGTAGCGAAGGAAAACCATCACATCGTCGAACCAGTCAATTTCGTCATAAAGTTGATGAGTATAATTCTCTTCGTTATCGTAAAGATCATAAAGTAAATCATAAGCCCAGGAATTTAAATCTTTCTGTTCTTTCTCGCTAAGTTCTTTATACGCAAGCTGGAATTTATAGCCGATATAAGTTCCATGAACTGATTCGTCACGAATGATTAATTTAATAATTTCGGCAACATTTGCCATTTTATTATGTCCAACAAAATATAGAGGAGTATAAAAACCCGAATAAAATAAGAAAGTTTCAAGAAAAACAGAAGCAATCTTTCTTTTGAGAGGATTCGGATCATGATAAACGGAATTAATTTTATTAGCCTTATATTGCAATTGTTCATTCTTTGATGCCCAATCGAAAATCTCATCAATCTCGGCAGGTGTATCTAGTGTTTCAAAGATGCTTGAATAACTTTTTGCATGAACAGACTCCATAAATTTTATGTTATTCAAAACGGCTCGTTCATGAGGGGTGACGGCTGCATCCAATAAGCTGGCCATTCCATCCTGGCTTTGTAAAGTATCCAGCATTGTTAAGCCACCAAAAACATGATCGTAAAGCTTGTGCTCGACCGGTCCCAATGAACGCCAATCTTTCATATCGTTTGAAATCGGAATTCGTGTATCAAGCCAAAATTGCTCGGTTAATTTTTCCCAAGTTGCTTTATCAATTGGATCAATGACTTTATTCCAGTTGATCGCATCATAATGTGTAAATTGATTTTTCTTATCTGCCATTATTCACCTCTTTTATTCTATAATCCATCAAATTGAGCAGGATTCGCATTCGTTGACGCCTTGTTCGGTATTATCGTCTGTAAAGGTTCTAATGTAATAAATCGATTTGATACCTTGATGATATGCATAATGGCGAAGAATTGTCAGATCACGTGTAGTCATTTTATCTGTATCGCCTTTTTTCCAATCATAAATTCCATCTGGAATCGTTGAACGCATAAATAAAGTCATTGCCAAACCTTGATCGACATGTTCTTGAGCAGCCGCATAAGTGTCAATAATTTTTCTTTGGTCGAGATCGTAGGCTGAGACATAATACGGAAGGGTTTCATTACTCAAGCCATTAGCAGGATAGAAAACACGACCAGTCATGCCTTCGGCCCGTGCTTCTACGCGAGAAACAATCGGTTGTAAACTAGCCGTCGTATCGTTTACATAAGAAATTGATCCAGTAGGGGCAACTGCCTGTCGATAAGCATTATACAAGCCGTATTTTGTAACCATTTCTTTTAAATGCTGCCAATCTTCAATCGTTGGCACGTGATAATTCGAAAAAAGCTTTTTAACTTTACTGGTTTTTGGTCCCCAATCTTTGGTTAAATATTTATCAAAGTATTTTCCATTGGCATAATCCGACTTTTCAAATTCAAAGAAAGACTCTCCCCGTTCCTTGGCTATTTGGTTAGAAGCAAGCAAAGTATAATAATTAGTCATTAAAAAGAAAGTGTTAACAAAATCAAGAGCTACTTCATCACCATAATAAATTTTATTTTTGGCTAGGAAGGCTGCTAATCCCATTGCGCCGAGACCGATTGCGTGCTTTTGGCGATTACCGTTTTGAACGGAAGGAACGACTGAAATATCCGAGCTCTCAGAAACAAAAGTCAAAGCCCTGGTCATTGTCTCAACCGATTTTCCAAAATCCACTGTATGCATCATATTGTCGATATTAATCGAACCAAGATTACAAGAAATATCAGCTCCTAATTGGGTATATTCCTGTTCATTATTAATTCGTGAAATTGTCTGCGTTTGTAAAATCTCGGAACATAAATTGGAAGTAACGACTTTTCCATAAATCGGATTGGCGCGATTAACGATATCTAGATTAATTACAAACGGGTAACCGGACTCCTGCTGCAATTTTGAAATTTCCATTTCTAAATTCCGGGCATCAATCCAATGTTTTTGAATTTCGTCGTTAGCGACCATATTATCGTATTCTTTTGTTAAATCGACGTAATTAAACGGAACGCCATAAACTTTTTCAACATCCGCTGGTGAAAAAAGTGCCATCTGCTCGCCTTTTTCAGTTAATTCATAAAATTTATTAGGGACAGTCAAACCAAGAGAAAGTGTTTTAACACGAATTTTCTCATCGGCATTCTCTTTCTTGGTTGAAAGAAAATTCATTACATCGGGATGGAATACCGACAAATAAGCAACACCAGCCCCTTGCCGAGCACCCGCTTGGCTACTATATGTAAAAACATCTTCCATCAATTTCATAATTGGGACAACGCCACCGGCCATATTGGCCAAACCCATAACAGAAGCCCCGGCTTCACGGACATTGGAAAGATTAATCCCAACACCACCACCAATTTTAGACAACTGCATGGCCGAATTGATAACTCTTCCAATCGAATTCATATCATCGGTTGTTTGCAAAACAAAGCAACTGACCAATTCACCGCGACGGGCTCTCCCGGCGTTTAAAAAACTTGGAGTGGCTGGTTGAAAGCGTTGATGAATCATTTCATCGGCAATTCTCATTGCTAATTTTTGGTCGCCATCTGCATAATATAAAGCGTTCACTGCGATTCGGTCTTCGTAGGACTCGACATAATAATTCCCGTCATCGGTCTTAATTGCATACTGGGTATAAAATTTGTAGGCCGCCATAAAGCTTTGAAATTGAAAGTGGACTGCATCCAAGAAATCATATAATTTTTCAATAAACACAAAATCATATTTCTTGACCAGTTGGCTCTCAACAAAATTATTCTTAATCAACCAATCGAAACGTTCCTTTAAAGAAGAAAAACGCAAACGGTTCGGTTCGACATTTTCTTTTAAAAATGCGTCGCGAGCTTCCTTATCTTTTTCAACCTGAATCGTATTTTGTTTGGGGATATTAACTTCGTTATTTAGATCATAATAATGAACTTTTTCGAGATCAATTTCTTTTAATGGCATTAAAAACTCCTAATCAATTTGATTAAAAAGCACCAGAATAAAATCCGGTGCCAATTTTCCACGAATATTATTTTAAGCAGCAGCTTTAGCGGCAACTACTTTTTTCAAAGCATCGGGGCGAAATCCGGAAAAACTATCAAAACCAGAAATCTTAACAACAGGCGTTTGGCGGTGACCTTCAGCTTTCAGCTCATTAACTAATTCTGGATGTTCATCAATATTAATCTCTTTAAAATCAATGCCCATTGATGTGAGAAACTTCTTGGTCATTTTACATTGCACGCAATTATTTTTTGTATAAACCGTAATATCAGCCATCATTCCTCCTTTAATGTTTGTATTTTAGTGACCTTTTTCCGTTGATGTTATTAATATAAACGCCTTCAAATAAACTTACAAGGGGTATTTTTTGTAAGTTGACAATTGTTTGCTTGTGAAATCCAGAAAGGACGCGGATCGAGAAGAAATATTACAATTTGTTATCTTTACTAACTTGCAAAAAATATAAAAATGTTGCAAGCTATATAGCATGTAAATGCCTTTAAATCGGCGTTTCTGGCTCAACCTAAATATTAAGAAAGAATAAAGTTAGGAAATAAGCGAGTTTATGATTTATTCAAAAACCACAGAACGTTATTTCCTTTAAAAGAGGTACTCTTCATGGAAAAAGTTCGTGTTTTATATATTTCAATCGAAGGAAATTCACGTAATTTCATGGAAAGAGTCGAAAAGTATTCAAAACAAAAAAAAGAGCAAAACACGAACGATATCGAGATTGAAGCAGTTGAAGTTAGTGATTCAACTGATTTAGTTGAAGAAAAAAAGCCATTCTTTATAAATGTTCCAACTTATTTGGAGGGCGGAACTGGAATCGGTCCGGAAATTCATGAAATTTTCACAAATTCCCTTGGCGATTATTTAGATTATCATGAAAACTTTAAAAAATTGATTGGTATTTTTGGTTCCGGGAATAGAAATTTTAACGTCCAATTCGTTTTAACAGCAAAAAGATACGCATCAAAGTATAACAAACCACTGCTTTATACCTATGAATTATCAGGAATTGAAAAAGATATTGAGAATTTTTATAAAAAAATAGTTGTTAATTTGCCTAAAGATTCCAAATGATTTGATATATGCACTGGAACCTTGATATAATAGCGTTTAGATTATTTAAGAAAGTAGATATCAAACACCAATAATGGACTCCGACCCCTCAATACTAGTTTCAGTAATTGTTTTATTAGTTTCTCTTTTGCTAGCCGTTATGTTCACTTTGACAGAATACTCGCTGATTCGTTCACGCCAATCTGCCTTAAGAGCAATTCAAAAAGATCAAAAAAAACCAAGCAAAAAAGTTGATTTGGCCTTGCACATGACTAAGCACCTCAACGAATATCTTTCGACCGCTCAGACAGGAATTACTCTGACCTCGTTGATTATTGGTTGGTTAGGTGAAGATTCTGCTTCAAAATTTTTAGAAAATTCAGGAATTTTTTCATTTCTTGGTGCACAGACAGAGGATGTTGTCGCTTCGATTGTTGGCATCCTTGTCTTCACTTTTGTTCATGCTGTCTTTACGGATTTAGTACCAAAAAATATTGCCATCGATGAACCAGTTAAAGTGCTTTTGAATATTGCTCGCCCGGTAAGTTTTTTCCACATTCTTTTCTTCCCACTGATTTGGTTATTCGACCGAACCGCGGCCGCTATCTCAAATTTACTTGGATTTAAGACAGCCACCGATGAAGATATATACTCGCCAAATGAAATTATCAGCCTAACAAAAACTTCTGCTCAGGCAACAGATTCAGAAGTCGATGAAGAAGATGCTAATTTTATGCAAAGGGCTTTTGAAATGAATGATAAAGTTGCTAGCGACGTTATGGTTGATCGAACATCAATGAGTGTTGTTGATGTCGATGAAACCATTGCCGATGCTCTCCTGCTTTATTTAGAAGAACAATATTCGCGTTTTCCCGTAACTGCGGACAACGATAAAGATAAAATCATTGGTTATGCTTACAATTACGATATTGTTCGTCAAGCAAGAATCGATGATAAAGCAAAAATTTCAACAATTATGAGGGATATCGTCTCCGTTCCGGAAAATATGAAAGTTCCGGATGTAATGGAAGAGATGAGTGCTCACCGTGTCCCAATGGCAATTGTGATTGATGAGTACGGGGGAACATCAGGAATAATTACAGATAAAGATGTTTATGAAGAGCTGTTCGGAAATCTAAAAGACGAACAAGATGATGAAGATGATGAAATGATAAAAAAACTCGGCGACGACGCTTATCAGATTGTTGGGAAGATTTCACTATATGACTTGGAAGATTTTTTCAATACTAAAATTTCCCAATTCGATGAGGACGATGCCGTTACTTTGACTGGCTTTATCCAAAACAATTATCCAGAAATGAGAAAAAACGACACAATTACGGTTGAAAATGATGACTATAAGTTCGAAATTACCGCTAATGATTATGAAGATGCTTACATCAACTTTTTTACAGTCAAAAAAATAGAAAAAGAATACAGGCTTAATGGTGATTTTGAAGAAAAGAAGGAAAACGGGGAATAAATTTTCCAATTAAAAAGCATTCTAAATTATTAGAATGCTTTTTTTAATATAATTATTTAACTCTTTTGTTTTTTACCTAAAACAAACACCAAACCGTCCAAAAAAATCAAAGCAGCAAAACTACTCATAAATAAGGCGAAAATCCAACCACGGTCCATAAAAATACCGGCATATAAAGGACCGATCGATCTGCCAAGACTAATTGCAGCACTTACAAATGCCATCCCTTGTCCTTGAAACTGTTCTGGAACAATTTTAGAAACCCAAGTCGTTGTGCCGGGCGAAAAAAGCATCTCACCAGCGACAAGAACTATTGTGATAATAACCATTTCCCAAAATTGATCAGCCCAAATAAGTGGTGGAAAAGTAACCGCAAATATCATCGTACCGATAACGACAGATTTTCTTAAAGACCAGTTTCTAGTGACCTTCGTTACCCAATTTTGAAAAACAATAATCACAATTCCGTTGATTGTCCATAAATAGCCATATTGCTCGATTGTCATTCCAAGACTAACCATATGAGGACTCATGACTGTTTCCCAAAATTGGTAGGTTAAATAAGTCATCATTGTTAAAGCACCGATCGCTAACAACAAATGCGAATAATGTAAATGCAGTCCCTGTTTGTCCTTTGGTATTTCAGCGATTGGGCGGATCTTAATTCGAAAAAAAATGATTGCAATCACCAGCATAAGTAGATAAAAAATAATTCCAAGAAACATCATTCCTTGAATATTTAATTTATCAAAAATCCAGGTACCAAAAAAAGTTCCTATAACGGTTCCAATATTTAACATAATTGCCATGTTTGAAAAAAATTTTTTTGGATTAGCGGCAGCAATATGGCTGCCATAGGAGTTAATTAAAGTTTGAAACATTCCAATTCCAAAATTTAAAAGCATTAACCAAATCGCGTAAACCGGCCAACCATGGAAAAAAAACATCATTAAAGATCCAAATAAAGCCAAAAATAAAGAAATAAGAAAGCTATGATACGGACGCCAATGATCAAACATCAGACCGGCAACCCAAGAAGCAATCATAGATACAATCGAGCCAAACATCAAAACAATGCCCGTCACAAAAAAAGATTGATGAAGATAATCATGTAAATACAAGGAAGTAACCGGCCAGGTCATTGCAGAGGCTGCATTCCCGATCAAGTATTCAAGATAAATATAAAAAGCCTTTAATTTTTTTGGTTTAGGAAAAAGAGGCGATCTTCGAGCAGGTTTTGTATCCTCTAGTGATGTATCCATATATAAAATATAACATTTTCACAAAATCGGATAAATTCTTAGGTTATAATTTTAGTTGTTAAGATTTGGAGTAAATATGGATAATAAACCTACTGAATTACCATTAGTTCTGCTGCTTTTTGGTGGCACAGGGGATCTTGCAAAACGCAAGTTGTACCCCTCATTATTTAATTTATTTAAAAAAGGTTATCTACAAAAACATTTTGCTGTAATTGGAACTGCCCGTCATCCATTGGATGATGAAAAATTCCAGGAAGTTGTACGCCAATCAATTGCTAAGAATGGAACCGAGGGACAAGTTAAGGAGTTTGCAGCCCACTTTCGCTACAGCAGCCACGATGTTACTGATTTAAAAGACTACGGTAAATTAAAAGATATGTTGAATAAGCTCGATGAAGAGTTTAGTGCTGGCAGCAACCGTATCTTTTATATGTCTGTTGCTCCTCGTTTCTTTGGCCAAATTGCTCAAGCCATTAAATCCGAGGGTTTGATGTCGAAAGCCGGTTATAACCGGCTAATGGTTGAAAAACCATTTGGAACGAGCTACAAGACGGCCGAAGAACTGCAAAATCAACTTGAATCAGGTTTTTCCGATGATCAAATTTTCCGAATTGATCATTATCTCGGTAAAGAAATGGTTCAAAACATTCCGGCTATTCGTTTTGGAAACCCAATCTTGGACGCAACTTGGAATAAGAATTATATTAAAAGCGTCCAAGTTACCTTAGCTGAACAACTCGGAGTTGAAGAGCGTGCCGGATACTACAATACAGCTGGAGCTCTGCTTGATATGATCCAAAACCATGCTTTTCAGATTGTTGGTTGGTTGGCAATGGAAAAACCAAATTCATTTGCTGATACAGATATTCGGGCAGCCAAAAATACCGTTTTCTCGAAGTTAAAAATGTATGACGAACGAGAAGTAGTGGCAAACTTCGTTCGTGGACAGTATGGTCGCGGAAGAGAAGTCTGGCAAAAATCATATACCGAGGAACCCGATGTGCCGGCTGATTCTAAAAATGATACTTATGTTGCCGGACGTCTTCAATTCGAAAATGATCGCTGGGCCGGTGTTCCTTTTTACATCAGAACCGGAAAACGATTAGCTGCCAAACAGACACGAGTCGACATTGTTTATAAGAAATCTTCATTTAATTTTGGAAAATTCAACGAAGATAAATTAACCGAGCCGGTTTTAAGTATCTTGATTGATCCAGTTGGAGGAATTAATTTTTCTTTGAATGGTAAAAACGTTACAACTGAGTTTCAAACACGTTCCGACTTATTAAAATGGTCGATTTCCGATCAGGATAAGGCTGAAACACCAGATCCATATGAAAGAATGCTTCACGACGCTATGAATGGTGATGGATCCAACTTTGCTGATTGGAACGGCGTTTCTATTTCTTGGAAGTTTGTTGACCAAATTGCTAAAGTCTGGGGTGAGGACAAGGCTCCTTTGGAAATTTACGAATCTGCCACGATGGGGCCGGTTGCTAGTGATCGCTTGTTAGCGGAGACTGGAGATCGTTGGATTTATCGCGGATAATTAAAAAAATTAAGATTATTTTCAACTCACATTCCTTGTGAGTTTTTTTATAAGTTAAAATGGAACAAATGAAAAAAATCTCAAACTCAAAGAACTCATTAACAGCTATTGGCATTTTATCAATTTCTTTAATTACAACAAGTACTTATGCAATTAACGGAACGTTGCCAATGATTCGCAGCGAACTAAACCTGACGCAAGAACAGGTTGAGACTCTTGTAACTGTTCCGAGCTTTGCTTTGGCTTTTTTGGTCTTATTCTCCAGCTTAATTTCCAAACAAATCGGTGAGAGACTGACAGTTAATATCGGCGTCGGAATCATCGGTATTACAGGAATTATTCCTTTTTTAACGGAAAATTATCCATTAATTCTAGTTTCGCGTGTGTTTTTAGGTGCCGGCATTGGCATGATTAATTCATTAGCGGTTTCTCTAATTGCCAGCTATTTTAAAGAAAAAACCGCTGCAACTTTGCTGAGTTTTAGAGCCAGTATTGAACAGGTGGGTCAAGCATTTCTAACTTTCATTGCGGGTTTGTTAATGAACATTTCTTGGCAGGCACCTTTTTTGGTTTATTTAATTACAATTCCGATTTTATTGTTATTCAATTTATTCGTACCAAAAGAACATAAAAAAGTTGGAGACGACAAAACCGAGACAGAAAATAATTCCAATCAGCTCTCGAATCAAAGAGAAAATTCTAAAATAAGTCCGATAGTTTGGCTTTTGGCTATTTTAATGGCCGTCTTAGTTGCCGACTATATTGGCATGCAGGTTCGTTTCGCCCAAATAGCAACAAATATTATCGGCAAAGATTATAATGCATCTCCATTTATGTCAATAATGCTGATTATCGCAATGATTGGTGGAATTCTTTTCGGCCGTTTTTATCAATTAATGAAATTTAAGTTAATTTATTTTTCTTTAATTTTATTTGCGATTTCAAATTTTATAGTGGCCAATTCACACAATAATTTATCAGTTCTTATCTTCGGATTTATTTTAATAGGCTTTCCCCTACAATTAATCTCTCCTCTAGCCTTTCATTTATTGCCGAAATTGGCGCCAAGCAACAAACAAACTTTTGTAACTTCAGTTATTTTAATTGGTTTTAATGTGGGTGTTTTTGTCGAACCATATTTATTTATAATCGTTGACAAATTTTTTGGTATTAGAAGCAATTTATCATCAATTTTTCACTATTTCGGTTGGCTCTTTTTAATAATTGCCTGTTCAATCGCAGTAGTGCGTTTCTTTTTCATTGCAAATAAAAAAAGAATACCTGAGCATTCTTAAAATTAACTTTTTTAACCAATTATTTTATTCCATATTACTGTGAGCTGCTTTGGCAGCATCATTACTTGTATTATCCCGACGACTAAGCATTAAGGTCAAAATATCAAGTGTGATGTGAGTTGTCTGATCGAAAAGCGTACTCAACAATTGGATTGATTTAACCCCATCGCCGGATTTTGTTGCTCCAGGAACAATTAAAGCGACATCAGAATTTTTAGCTAAAGGAGATTGAGAGTTGCTGGTGACAGCGATAACCTCAACACCATTTTTATGAGCTTTTTCGGTTGGTTCAAGGACGCTTCCGGTTGTACCAGAACCAGAAACACTGACTAAAACATCTCCAGCAGCGATCGAAGGAGTAATCGTCTCGCCGATCACGTAAACTGTATAGCCAATATGCATTAAGCGCATGGCAAATCCCTTGGCCATCAAACCTGAACGGCCGGCTCCTAACACAAATATGCGTTTGTCTTTAGTAATGATTTTCTCAACTGCTTGAAGCTGCTTTTCATTAACGTCATTCATTACTGTCGTTATTTCTCGTAAAACTTGATTAACTAATGTCATTTAATAACCTCCATAAACTTTTTTGCTGATTGAACCGGATTATCTGATCCGGCAATTGCGCCCCCAACGATAATAATTTCTGTCAAATTTTGTTGATATAGAGCTGCTGCCGATTCTAAATTGATTCCACCGGCAACCGCAATTCTCGTAACAGAAGGATAAAGCGAATGAAATTTCGCAACTGAATCCGTGGCATCAAAGTTTTCATTAGAATCATGTGAATGATGGAGGCCAAAGATAGCTTGATTAAATTTCGTTAAAGGAGCGATTTGTTGGTCTTTCATCGCCATCAGGTCAATGAACATATCACGTTGAAAATCTTGAGAAAGCTGATAGGTCTTCTCCAATGTCGATAAATCCATTGCTCCCATGACCGTCAAAATATCAGCTCCGGCTTTGTAGCCTGATTTAAATTCATAATCACCTTCATCATTAGTTTTGATATCAAATAATAGTTCAGCATGGTGAAACTCTGATTTCAGATTCTTTAAGGCGATAAAACCAAAATCTTTGATTGCTGAAGTACCAATCTCAACAATATCGACAATAGGATCTAATTCCTTTGCCAAATCAATGGTTTCTTGAAGATTTTTTCGATCAATTGCAACTTGTAATTTCATTAATTTTCACTAACTCCTTCCTTTCCATAAAAATCTGTCAACTTTTCGGCTGTTGGATAACCATCATTATCTCCCGGTGTTTGAACTTGCAAAGCACCAACGGCATTACCGCGCATAACAGCTGATTTTTGCGATTTGCCCTCTAAAGTAGCCGTAATGTAGCCGAGAGCAAAACCATCTCCGGCTCCAACGGTATCAACAACATTCTTAACCTTAAATCCATTTACATAATAACCCGCCTGTCCTTCGTTTTTGACATAAGCGCCTTGGGGCCCAACTTTAACAATTACGGTTTTTGTTTTATCGGATTGCAAATAATAATCGGCGATTGTTTCAGGGTCGCTGGAACCCATTAAGATTTTTCCTTCATTAGTTCCAGGCAAAACAACATCGGCAAAAGCAGCCAATTCATTGATTGTTTTAATCATTATTTTTTCATTTGGCCAAAGTGATGGACGCAAATTAGGGTCAAAAGTCGTAAAGACATTTTTTTGATTTAATCGTTCGAACAACCGGCGAAAAGAAGTTTGGGCCATTGTTGAAATTGCCGGAAAAATTCCTGACATATGAGCAATTTTTACATCACTTAAATCGACTTTTTCGATTATATCCTTAGACAAATGCGCAGCTGCTGAATTACGCCGAAAATTAAAGGTTAAAGGATCACCGACAGTTACTTTTTCTTTTAATTGAAAAGCTGTCCAATTATCGTCATCAAAAGAAACATAATCAGCACCAACTTGATTAGCTTTAATCTCGTTTTTAACAAATGAACCAAGAGGATCGTTACCAACTCTAGTAATATATTCCGTCGAATGGCCAAGACGAGAAACGCCAATTGCAACGTTCAATTCGGCTCCGCCAACAATTTTTTTAAAATTTTCTGCATGGACAAGATCGGCATCGGCATCAGTAGACGCAAAAGTAACGATAGGTTCACCTATTGTAATAAATTCACTCATTTTTTCACCTTCCAAGAAATACATAAACTAGAAATTCATTAATAATTGAAACAATCCACATCACCGGAATTCCGTATTTTAGCAACTCTTTTGATTGGACTTTCATATAACCAAGCCCCCACACGTTCCAAGACTGTGTGATATCAGTGGAAACAGCAAACAAAGTTGCCGTATAAAGTAATGGAAGCAAAAAACTATCCGGGAATAAATGCATACCCGACAAGACTGCTGCTGTTGCTGCTCCGGCTCCCCAAACCTGCAAAGGACCGCGAAACAAAGACAACGGGGCAATGATACCGATCAAAATACAAATGGCAAGAGTACTGTGCGGTAGAATCGCTTTAAAAATAGGTTCGAATCTTTTAGCATTCAAACTGGCCGCTCCGGAAAACATCATTAAAATCAGTAAAAACATAATCAAGCCGGCAATATTACTGATACCTTTTTGAATCGTTTCATTGATAAATGACATCATTTTTTTATATCCAGACATTTTTCCAGTTAAAAGCATTGCCAAAATTGAGGCTAAAACCAAAGAAGGAATCGCATCCCATTTGAAAATAATATTCATTGCCACTGGAACAACCGGAATAATATAGGAAATCACAGGAACTTTAGGTACCTCTTTATCCTGATTTGTAGCTTCGATTTCGGTTAAATTCTTTTGAGCCTGTTTAGGATCAAATTTATGAGCATGAATAGCTAAAAAGATGATCACTGCTAACAGTTGAACCAGAGCAGCACAAATACCAAAAATTAAATATTTTCCACCATAAACAGCCTTTGGGAAGAAAGCTTTCATTTGGTTGTAAAGAACAACGTTGATATACATTGGGGCGCCAACCGCTAACGAAAATGCCGTTAAAGCAATCGGACGTGGAATTCCTACCGAAAGAAGTATCGGCAATAAAATAACACCAATTGCAATTACCGAACCAACTCCATAAGCACTACTGAAAATTAAAGCGGTAACCAAAACAACCAAAATAGCAGTTAACAAAGGGCTTTTTTTACCCAATTTACCGGTCTGATGAGAAATTGCCGGGGCAATACCGGAATCAACCAAAACCTGTCCAAAACAGGAACCGAAGATTATATAAACAATTGTTGATCCATAGCCGGCTACCGGTGTGGCAAAAACATCCAGAATTGCTTTTTGATAAGATATTCCACCAATCACAGTCCATAACAAAGCCATAATGAAAAATCCGAGCATTAGGTTTCCGCCTTTAAAAATATAAAAGATGAAACCAACAAAAGTAATTAAAAGCAAACAAACAATCAATGTATTCATTTCGATAACTTGCCCTTCAAAACTTTTACTTGGGAAACGATTTTTTCATTAGAATCAATTGGAAACTCGATCGCTCGATCAACATCCTTTGGCAAAATATCGGCGATCTTCTTCCAATCGAAACGACCGTCATTTAGATCTTCGGTTGTAACTAATTTATCGTCCTTCTCTTTTACGTTTTTGAAGTGGATATATTCTGTATAAGGGGTTAGTTTTTTTGCATTATCAATGGCATTGCCTTTTGTATAAGCCCAATTACCAAGATCGTAAACATAACCTATATTCAATCCCGCCAATCTGGCTGATTTTAAAAAGGGCAAAATATTTTCAACATGGCCAGATAATTCCGTTTGATCGTTTTCAACATCTACTTGAAGATTTTCCGGAATATTTGTAAAAACTTCTTTTAAATCTCCGCTGAAGGCAGAGAAATTACCAGTATTGAGCTTAACTCGCTTGGAACCAACCAGCAGACTCTGCCGATAATATTCAGGAAGCTTTTCGTTTGGTTCGCCGTTTTCTTCAAACAATTCGTCTGGGATACTCAAACTAACCTGCAGATTCAATTTTTTTGCTTTTTCCTTAAGCAAGGGTGCTTCTGAATCGAAATCTTTAAAGTATTCATACCTGACTTCAACTCCGTCAGCACCAGCCCTTTTAATGTCTCTGAGCAAATCAAGCTGTTTTTCGCCGCGTTTAACACGATCGACGAAAATTAGCGTATTCAAAAAAATAGCCATTATTTTCTCCTTAATATTTATTTAACTGAGCTATTCTTGTTAATAATTCATTAAAACTAAGATCCGAGAATTTTTTATCTTCTTTGTTGCCAAAATTCTTCGATTCATTCTTATCAAAGTCTTGAACCAAATAATAAGCTGTCAAATAAGCCAGCATTTGTTCTTTGGCTTTATCAACGTACTCGCTTACCGGAACATTTTCTTCGGCAACTGTTTTACTAAAATTCAAGGCAAATCTCTCTGGATCGATAAAGGTTCTTTCCGTCATTTTTACACCTCAATCTAGGAATTTAGCGAATCCCTCTTCGCTAACTTTTTTATGGGTAAACGCTTACCTATTTCCCAAAAAATAATTCTATCACTTATTCAACAATTTGGGAAATCGTTTACCCAAAATTAGCTGGGACAATAAATTTTTCCCCTTGATGGGATGTAACCTTGTCAGATATTTGATTAGCAATAATCTCAGCTGCAGTAGCACCTAATAAAAATGGATCTTGTTTAATCATTTTAAAACTCGGTAACAGTCCTTTAACAATTTGAGTATCCGAGAAAGCTGTAATTGAAAGATTTTTATTTTTTAAAAGGCCCTCCTGCAAAAAGAACGAAAAAAAATTCAATAATAGACGCTCTTTTAGAAAGAAAAAAAGTGTTTTCTCCCCTTTGGCTTGATTTTTCTTCAGCGAATCTGAAATTTTCTGATAGTTTTTCTTTAAAAAAGGACGATCATTATCAATTTCAATTAATTGGACATTCGAATACACAGCTTGAATCCCCTTTAGGCGCTCTTGACGAGTTGAAATTCCAGCAACAGGTTCGGAAATTACAATTATTTTCGTAAAATTATTTTTATGAAAATAAAGGCTCGCTTCTTTGGCCGCCTGAAAATTATTAGTCTGAACAGAATCCCAACTATCGTCGTGAAGATCTCGATCCAAAATAACCATTTTTATTGGTCGCCTAACCAATTCCTTAACAAATTGAGATTTATCTGTTAACGGTTGAAGAATCATGCCATCAAAAGTTTGTTGATTAATAAATTTTAAATTTTGTTTTTCTCGGTTTAATCTGGAATTCGAATCAAAAAGAACTGCATTTAAATGATGCTGTTCTAAAACCGAACTGGCCCCTTTAAAAAATTCGGTAGAAAAGTAGTCATCAATATCTGCTGCGACAACCGCAACAATTCCACTGTTTCTTGTTACTAATTGACGAGCCGAAGCGTTTGAAACGTAATTTGTTTCTTGAATAATCTTTGCAATTCGATCCGCTGTTTTTTTAGACATTCGATTTAATTGTCCATTCAAAAAGCGAGAGACAGTTGCAATTGAAACTCCCGCCATTTTCGCTACATCATGAATTGTTATTTGATCGCTCATATCTGGCCACTCATATTTATCCAATCATTACATGTACTAACATTTTAAGTTTAAAGTAATTTTTTAATAAAGGAGATAATTTCTTATGTCTTAATTAAGCAAAAAACATAAGAAAATAGATACAAAATTTTCATTGATTAATGAGATCTGCGCTTTTATATTTTTTCACGCAATTTTCAGATAGGTATTTAAAAAAAGGAAGCCCAATGATTATTTTCAGTAAGACAATCAACTGATAGCTTTTAGGTTAAAAGAATTGATAAGAAAAGATATTGATTCAATTTATATCTATAAGTAGCAGAAACTCGCTTGCTTTTTTTATATGATGTTAAATATGGGTAATCATAAGAAGAGTCAAGCAAGAAATATTACATTGATTGGGGTCGTAGCGGCATTATATATATTAATCGGTATGGTTCCCCCTTTTAATTTACGCGGCGGAGCTATTCAAATTCGTCCCGGAGAAGGCTTTAACAATCTCGCTATTTTTAATAAACGATACATTATTGCACAAACAATTGGTGTATTTGTTTTTAACCTGTTTTTCGGTCTTGGGATTATCGATGCAATCGTGGGAGGTTTGCAAACATTAGTTATGACCTGGGTTGTTTATACAGTCACTCAAAAAATAAAAAATGTACCACTAAAATTCGTTGCTTCAACTTTAATCGTTAGTTTGTTCATGTTCTGGATTGCTGCCGAATTAGTCATTTTCTTCCCTAAATTTGCCGATGGGAGTTTCTGGTTAACTTACGGTATGCTTTTCATTAGTGAATTAGCTTCAATGATCGTTGGCTCAATTGTTATCTATGCTGTTTCCAAAACTATTAATTTAACAAAATGATAGGATAATTAGAATATGAAATTTACAGCTGCTTTACATAGGATTATCATTGGAAAAAAAGAAGTTGGCGAAACAAATAATCCTGAAACAAAAAAAAGTCCTCATGAAGAAATAAAAAAACCAGTTGTTGACGAAAAAGAAAGTTCACCAATATCAATTAATCATGTAGACAATGACGAAAAAGCAATTGATAGTTTCACATTTGGTCAAACTGCTCAACAAGCTCAACAAGCTCAACAAGCTCAACAAGCTCAACAAGCTCAACAAGCTCAACAAGCTCAACAAGCTCAACAAGCTCAACAAGCTCAACAAGCTCAACAAGCTCAACAAGCTCAACAAGCTCAACAAGCTCAACAAGCTCAACAAGCTCAACAAGCTCAACAAGCTCAACAAGCTCAACAAGCTCAACAAGCTCAACAAGCCGAGGATAACTTTCCGCCTGATAAAAAAACCGTTTCACCGGATAAATTTAAAGAAATTAATAACAACGAAAATGTTTCTGAGGTTCCGGGATCTTTATCTAAATTAGCTAAACAGTTTTCTAGCCTAGATCCGAATCAAAAAAAAATGGTCGAAAGTTTAGCTAATAGATTAAACAATTCGGCCGTTGTTGATTCCGAAGTTTTGTCTTCCGAATCAATTTCTTCAGAAGAAATCTTTTCTGAAATTCCTCCTTTTGAAAAATCCTCTTCCGAACAAATTTCATCGGAGAATACTTCTTTTGAACTGCCTTTTTCTAAAACCCCTTCGTCAATACCGGTATCGTCTTCGGCTCCTTCATCAGCGGCACCATCGTTTGCAACCGCTTCATCTGTTGCAGTATCTTCTGTCGCTCCTTCACCTAAAGTCGGCAAACAATCCTTTTTTGTAAAGAGCGCGACTCCTCCAAATCAATCCAGTGAAACAAAGTCCAGCAATGATTCAACTCGCACTTCCCAGATCCCTGAGATACTCACCGATGATAATTTAATTGAAAATCCTGATACGGAACCAATTAAAATAAAAAAGCAATTACCGGATTCAGTCGCAAAAATGTTTGCTCGTTTTGCCAGTCAGAATGCTTCGTTACAGGCAAATGAAAGCCTTTATGCCGAACAAACTGAAAATAGAGAGAAGCAGGCCCCCGGAACAGATGAAAAATTTGATGAAGTCAGACTTAGGGTGATTAATTCAATTGATGATCCAAAATCAATTCAACAAATTAGCAATTCTATTATTGACATTTTTGCTACAAATATTAAGTAAACTCAAACAAAAAAAGCTCATTAGGTATTAAATACTTAACGAGCTTTTTGTTTGAATTACTTAGAAAGCAATTCTTTGTTCGTGAATTTCAAATTCTCATCAAAATCGTAAATAATCGGTTGGCCATTAGCAATTTCAAGACCCATAATGTCAGCATCGGAAATGTTTTCAATATACTTGGAAAGAGCACGAAGCGAATTTCCATGGGCAGCAATAATTACGTTTTTGCCAGCACGGAGATCTGGAGCAATTTTGTCCTCCCAGAATGGCATAACCCGTTCCAAAGTAACTTTCAAATTCTCGCCAAGCGGCAAAGTCTTTGGATCAAGTTCAGCATAGCGACGATCCAAAGCCGGATAAGTTCTGCCATCAACAGTGATCGATTTTTGAATTTCATCTTGCAAGGGAGGCAAAGTATCATAAGAACGACGCCAGATATGAACCTGCTCATCGCCCCACTTCTCAGCAGAAGCTTTTTTATTCAATCCTTGTAAGGCTCCGTAATGACGTTCGTTTAATCTCCAGGATTTTTCTTCCGGAATCCAAAGCTGATCGATTTCTTCAAGAGCAATATGCAGAGTCTGAATTGCTCGTGTTAAAACCGAAGTATAAGCCTGATCGAATTGAATTCCTTTCTCAGCAAGCAATTCGCCGGCTTCTTTTGCCTGGCGGATCCCTTCTTCAGATAATTTTGTGTCAACCCAGCCGTTGAATAGATTCAAAGCGTTCCATTCAGATTGGCCGTGACGAATAAATACTAATTTAGCCATTTTTTCCTCCAAGATTCCTTAATTATCATATCGCAAATAACAACTATTTCACCAGACTAATGAATCAGCCAACGCCAGTATCTGGCAATCAGATTATTGGTAACTTTCGTTGATTTAATTGCTTGAAATTTTATTTTTCCAGGTTGTTTGACGCCATATAAATAATTAAAATTTTTAAAATTATTGATTTTGCTGAAAAAAAGTTGTCCTTTTTTAATCTCCGATGCTTTTCTGTTGTAAGGCAACGGATCAGCTGATACACGTTTAGATCCTTTTTGAAGCCAAAAATCCAGCTTTGATGCCGTTTTCAGCGGAACTTGGTATAATCTTGTTTTTTGTAAAGTAAGCTTATCAGCGCCGCTAATTGAGCTTCCTTTCTTGACGACTACATTTTTGCCTTTTGCAACTGCATCTTGAACTATTTTGGCCGTCAGATTCCAAGTAGGCAAAGGATCCTCGTAACTAGATCCATTCATGACAATTGATAAGTACTGTTGATTATTATTCAATTTATTCGTTAAACCGAGCATAACCGATCCAGCTTTTTTAGATGCTCCATTTTTAGCAGCAATAAACTTTATTTTTGTTTTGCTAATTGCACTATTAAAAGTATTCAAAGTGGCAGTAGACTTAAAAGAAGTTTTTTTACCCGAATCATAAAAATTTAATTCTGGTTGCTGAATAATTTTTATAACCTCGGGGTAATCGGTAAATAATCGGTAGGCAATTGTCGCCAAAGCTTTTGAAGAAGCAAGGTTCTCAGCTCCATCAGAAACCCCTTTAAGTTTTCCGCTGCCCAAATATGAATTGGAAATGCCAACAGCGTTGTAAAATTTAAATTCAGATTTAGAAATACCAAAAGAAGCGGCTGTTTTATTCATTAATGCGGCAAATTTTGTCTGATTTCCAGAGACCGCATCCCCAAGCAACACACCGGTTGCATTGGTAGAAACCAGTAAAGTTGAATTCATTAACTGCCTTACTGTATAAGAATCATTTTTATATAAAGTAACATTCATTAAATCAGGATTTTTTGAGAGCTGATAAATTTCCTGGTCTGCTTTGATTTTTTGATTCCAAGACAACTTACCTTCGTGAATTGCTTTTAAAACCAAATAAGCGGTTAAAAGCTTGCTCGTCGAAGCAATTGCCAGTTTTTTATTCGGATTTTTTTCAGCAACAATCTGGCCGGTCTTAAAGTTAACAACTAACGCAGAAGCGGCTTTCGTTTTTAACTGAATAGGTTCTCCGTTAACGGTCGGTAATTTAATTCGCGTAGCTTTGTAGTTTATGAAAATGGCAATTAAAAAAGAAACGAACAAAAAAAGTAACACAAAGATTAACAAAAAACGGAAATAACGAAATTGTTTTTTAATCATGCGATATCCCCAATGAGGCGTCCAGCGGCAACTCGATCACAAAACTTGTGAGTTGAGTACTTGATTCAACTCGAATAGCTCCGTGGTGCTGCTTAACAATCCCTTGAGAAATTGCCAGCCCAAGGCCGGTCCCTGAAATATCTTTATTTCCGGATTGATCTACACGGTAGAAACGATCAAATAATTTGTTCAGACTAGCCTTTGGAATCTGTTCTCCATCATTTTGCACCCTAATTTCAACTAGATCGTCTTTTTTGACGGCCGTCAATTTGATAAAAGTCATAGCCGACTTGCCATATTTAAAAGCATTGTTAATCAGGTTCATAAATAAACGGGCCAGCTTTTCCGGATCGGCAACAATTTTTATTTGATTGGGATTGGTTAGACTAGACATCGTAATATTGTGTTTTTGAGCATCAAGACTAAATTGAACTATCAATTGATCAAAGAATTCAGAAATCTCCATTGGTTGAAAATTCATATTTTCCCCATTTGTTTGTGTCTGTGAATAAGAAAAGAGGTCTTCTACCATTGATACCAATTGTTGAGCTTTTGCATAAGCCGTTGAAACATGCTTTCTCATTTGTTCTTCCGGCAATTTGGGGTTGGCTTCGATCAAACCTAAATAACCGATGATCGACGTCAAAGGCGTTCTTAAATCATGGGAAACATTTGTGACTAATTCCTGTTGTCTTTTTTCATTGTCTAGTTCGGTGTTTAATATTTCCTGTTTTGCTTGCGTCATTTGGTTAATTTGTGAAACAAGATTCGTCACCATTGGATCGATTGAAGTCATTTTTATTTGATCATTATCATTCGTATTATTAATTCTCGTAATTTCGTCAGATAGCCGTTTTAACTGCAACTGCTGATACTCGCGCAGCAAAAGGAAAATCCATAAAATAATTCCTACCAAAAGAATTGCGACAAAGCCCCACCATTGTTGGTTTTTAAAAGTAAAATTGTGGCTATTAAAAGTAATCCGAGCCAAGGAATAAAAATTACTACGATCAATTCGAAAATTTCCGGATAGAATGGCTGCAAAAAACGAGAAAACCGACCAGTCCAAAAAAAGCAGCACGATTGCCGCGGCTGCTCCATAAAAACTAAGATGTCGAATTTCTTTTGCTGTTAACTTCACTAGTTAATTTCCACTTTATAGCCAACGCCCCAAACAGTTTGAATAACTTCATCGCCATTGGTAGCTTCTTTTATTTTGTCACGGAGATGAGAAACATGAACCATAACCGTCTTAGCCGAAACAACCGACTCTGTTTGCCAAACTCTTTCAAAAATTTCGTCGGCTGAAAAAACACGATTAGGATGGCTGGCCAACAAATACAAAATTCCAAACTCCAGAGCGGTTAATTGAACAATTTCACCGTCGGATGTTTTAACTTCATGAGAATCTTTATTAATAGTCAGGGCACCGGCATCAATAACCTCTGGTATTTCATCTTTAACTTCATTTGAAGAGCGGCGAAGCAATGAACGAACTCGAGCCATGACTTCCAAAGGATTGAAAGGCTTCGTCACGTAATCATCGGCTCCGGTAATCAATCCTTGTATTTTATCCATATCGCCAGTTTTAGCTGAAACAATCAGAATTGGGATGTTTGTGTCTTTGCGAACAGCCTTAACAACATCAAAACCATTCATTCCTGGCATCATTACGTCAAGGATCATTAAAGCAATATCGGGATTTGTGTTTAATTTAGAAAGAGCCTCTTCACCGGAATAGGCCAAAATAGGTTCGTTTCCTTCGTTACGAATATAAATCTCTAGTAATTCAGCGATTTCTTTGTCATCGTCAACAACAAGAATTTTCGTCATTATCTTTTAACCTTCGCTTTCTTAATCTTTGGATATTTTTGACGATATTGAACACTGGAATTAGTTGCCAAACTCCCAATGATCAAAATTCCTCTTGGCAAGGCAGAGCTTTTATTCCAAAAATAATATGAAACACCCGCTACAATTGCAATCGCAAATAACCAAAGCGAATTCAAAACTGGATTAAATTTAACTGGGATCAGCCAGGTAACGCCGGTAAAGAGAATCAACCAACTAGCCAATATAAGCAGTGAATACAATAAACGCTGCCAAATCGGAAGCCGTTCTTTTTTGCTTGGATCAGGTGTTAAAATTCGTAAAGCAAAAACATAAGCGGCACCTGATATGAAAGAAAAGAGCAAAATCGTAATCAAACCGACACCCTGTGACTGTTTACTACTGCCCACTGCTCCCGTAATTGCATATAAAGCCGAGAACATAATCAATAAAGTCCAAGTCGTGTCGACGAATTCAATGCCGAAACCATAATCAAATAGTTGTTGAGTAATTCTTGGACGTGGAGCAGTACTTTCCGGGCTGTTTACCTTATGGCCCTGTTGAGCCAATTTCTTTCTTCTATTAGCTGCTCCTTTTGGATCAACCAAATCCTGATAATATTCACTTGGTGTACCAAAAAGCTGCCGGGCTGTTTTCCCAGTCTTTTGCCCAGATAAAAGTTTTTCTCTGACAGCAATTAAAGTTGAATTTGTTTTTTCATCATCGAAACTTTTTGAATTATTCAAAAGTTTCGTTAAATGAAAAAGAAATTCCTGATTTCGCTTAGAAAGTTCGGAATTTGTCATTAAGCCTCCGTGTAAAATTATACTAAAAAGGCGAACAAATTCTTAAGATTGATAGATCAATATCAAAAACAATTAAACATTGAAACGAAAATTGATAATATCGCCATCCTGGACAAGATACTCTTTGCCTTCCGAACGAAGCTTACCAGCAGCTTTGACCGCTGCAACCGAGCCTAATTTATCCAAATCAGGAAAACTAATTGTTTCGGCACGAATAAAACCACGTTCAAAATCAGAATGGATAATTCCGGCAACTTGTGGCGCCTTCATACCACTTTTAAAAGTCCAAGCCCGTGTTTCTTTTCCACCAGCAGTAAAAAATGTTCTCAGGCCAAGCAAGTGGTAGGCTGCACGAATTAGTTTATTCAAGCCGGGTTCGCTTACACCTGCCATTTCCAAGAAATCAGTTTTATCATCCTTGCCCATTTCTGAAATTTCTTCTTCTGTTTTAGCAGCCAGGCCAATCACTTCGGCACCATCTTTAGATGCATAATCGGCAATCGTTTGATAAAACTGCGATGAATCCGGATCAGCCATGTCGCCTTCGGAAATGTTGGCAACATATAGCATTGGTTTGTCGGTTAAAAAGAAAAGATTATGAACAATCTTTTTTTCTTCTTCATCAAACTGCAAACTTCTAACCGGCTTTCCAGCTTCCAAAACAGGCTTTATTTTTTTCAAAACATTGTATTCGACAATTGCGCTCTTATCTTTAGAATTGACAGCGGCCTTTTCGATTTTTGCATAACGCTTATCAATCTGTTCCATATCAGCAATAATTAATTCTGTATTGATCGTCTCAATATCAGCAATTGGATCAACTTTTCCAGTAACATGAGTAATTTCCGAATCTTCAAAAGCTCGAACAACCTCAATAATTGCATCGGTTTGACGAATGTTTTCCAGAAACTTATTCCCTAAACCTTCGCCTTTGGAAGCACCTTTAACAATCCCGGCAATATCCGTAAACTCAAAAGTAGTCGGAACAACTTTATCGGCCGGTTCTATTTCCTGAATTCTTGCAAGTCTGGAATCTGGTACTTCAACAACACCGACATTTGGCTCAATCGTTGCAAATGGATAATTGGCCATTTCGGCTCCAGCTCTTGTGATTGCATTGAATAATGTTGATTTGCCGACGTTTGGTAAGCCGACAATTCCTGCAGTTAATGACATATTTACTCCTAATTCCTTATTAATTCTACTATTTAATTTAAGGTAAACAAAAAGGCCATTTTTCTAGGCCTTAATAATTTTATTAAGATGTTTTTCAAAATCATGCCGCGTCATCATGATTATTCGATGACAATTGCTGCACTCTATTTTGATATCTGCACCCATACGGACTATTTTCCAAGCATTATTACCACAAGCATGGGGCTTTTTCATTTCAACAATTGTATTTAATTGATAATCCATTAGTCAAGACTCACTCCAAGCAAAGTTAAAATTCTGTCCAATTCATCTTCATTGGCAAAATTAATTTCAATTTTCTTTTTTGACAAGGAAACCTTCGTGGAGAATTTGTCCTCCAGTTGATGTTCAACCTCTTCGGCATAAATATTTGTCACTTGTTTGCTTTGATTCGAACTTTTCTTTTCGGGATTTGCAGACTTGCGAACTAATTCTTCAACCTGGCGAACAGAAAGGCCTTCTTTAACAATCCGTTGGGCAAGCAGCAGCATATCCGGTTGGGAATCCAAGCCCAACAAAGTTCTGGCGTGACCCATTGATAGTTTCCCATCAACTATTAATTGCTGAACCTCTGCCGGCAAATTCAGTAATCGTAAGGTGTTAGCAACAGCCGCCCGTGATTTTCCAAGTTTTTCAGCCACCTGGACCTGCGTCAAAGCCAATTCTTTCATATAAGAACTAATCCCTTGGGCTTCTTCAATTGGATTTAAGTCCTCACGCTGAAGATTTTCGATAATCGCCAGTTCCATCATTGCGCTATCAGACAGGTCTTTTACAATTACCGGAACTTCGGTTAAATTAGCTAATTTAGCTGCACGAAAACGACGCTCACCAGCAACAATTTGGTAACTCTTTCCGTGAGTTCGAACTATTAACGGTTGAATTACACCACTTTGCTTTAAGGACTCGGCCAATTCAGAAAGAGACGCTTCATCGAAAGTCTTTCGCGGTTGATAAGGATTGGCCTTCAACGAAGAAAGCGAAATTGTCGAAACAGAATTTCCATCATCCTGTTTTTTGGCAACTTTTTCCACTACCTGAGCCACTTTTTTATCTTCTTCATCAGAAAATAAAGCATCAATACCGCGACCTAAGCCACGTTTATTCGCCATCTGCAACTACCTCATACTCAATTACCGTGTAGAAGTGGCCTGGTTCATGGTAGTGAGTCGCATTCGGCGTTCCGACAAACGAGGTGACCACATGTCCATTAGAATACTTCAAATAATCATTTACCTTCTGTTCGTGCAAATGATAATCACCGGCTGTATGAATAATCTCGATTTGATTAATTTTATTCTTCGCCATTTTCGTTAATAATTTCCTTTACCAATTTATTGTATGCGCGCGCACCCGATGAAAACCCGGCAAAATCGAAAATTGACTGTCCAAAACTTGGCGCTTCAGTCAAGCGGACGTTTCTCGGAATCGTAACACGATAGGTATTTTCAGAAAAATGTTTTTCAACCTCGGAAACAACCTGCCGGCTAATTTTCGTGTGTGTAGTCATTGTCATCAAAATGCCTTCAATCGTCAAGCCTGGATTGCCATGTTCTTTCACCAGATTAATTGTTTTCATCAATTGGGCTAAACCTTCCAGGGCAAAGTATTCAGCCTGAACCGGAATTAAAACCGAATCAGCTGCCATCAGAGAATTCAAAGATAGCAAGCCAAGAGCAGGTGGGTTATCAATCAGAACAAAATCATATTTTTCTTTCTCTTTGGCAATTTTCTTTTTTAAAATCTTTTGGCGATCCCTTTTCTTAGTCAACTCGATTTCGGCTCCAGCTAATTCAGTTGAAGAGGGAAGAATATCAAAGTTGTCAGCACGATGAATAATTGCAGATTTAACAGCACGATTCGAAATCAAAACATCATAAGAATTAAAAACAATTTCTTCTTTATCGATACCGGCACCAGAAGTCGCATTAGACTGCGGATCAAGATCAATTAGCAAAACTTTTTGATCATGTTTCAAAAGCCCGGCAGCCAAATTTAAAGCTGTCGTTGTTTTGCCAACACCGCCTTTTTGGTTAGCTAGAGCAATAACTTTAGTCATGTTTACCTCCAATTGGAGATTTTTCAGGGACACCCGCTCTTCTTGGATAGCGTTTCTTTGTTGGCTTGATTTTATCAACTGTAATCAGAACACGAGAATCATCATTCGGTAATTCAAAGGAAAAAGATTGAGATACCCGACCGCCCAATTCTTCCAACGCCTTGTTCGCTTCGTAAATTTCATTTTCAACATGAACAGTTTTCATCAAAATAATCTTGCCGCCAACTTTAACAAAGGGTAGCAATAATTCTAAAAGAGTATTGGTATTCGAGACAGCTCGGGCGATTGCAAAATCATATTTTTCCCGATAATTCGGATTATTACCAAAGTCTTCCGCCCGTCCATGAACTGTTTCGACATTTTTCAAGTTTAGTTTGCTAATCAATTGATCTAAAAATGTAATTCTTTTTTGCAAAGAATCCAACAAAGTCAATTGAAATTTTTGATTAACGATTTTAAGCGGAATTCCCGGAAATCCAGCCCCCGAACCAATATCAATCAAAGAAACTTTCTTATTCATATCCGGCAAATACAGCAAAGGCGTGAGTGAATCGTAAAAATGTTTTAGCCAAACATCTTTCGGATTATTAATAGCAGTCAAATTAACTTTTTTATTGTATTCCAATAAAAACTCGAGATAGGTTTGGAAAAGATCCATTTTTCTATTAGAAATTGGAAGGCCTTGGTTATCTAAAGTTGTCACAAACTCATTTGGAGTCATTTATTTTTTCCTTCCTTTTTGTCTTTTGATAGATTGTCTCTCTTTTCCTTACTATTATTTCTTTCTTCAACGAGCAGGTGCTCTATGGAAAGATCCTCTCCTTTTCTCAATTGATAAAGATTATAAAAGAAAATGCATAAAGTCCGAAGAATCGCATAAATCGGTACGCCCAAGATAATTCCTACAAAACCCCATATGTTTCCAGCAGAAAGCAGAATGACAATGATCGTTAATGGGTGAATTTTCAAATTACGACCAATTACATTTGGATAAATTAAATTACCATCAAGCTGGCTGACAATCAAAACAACCACCAATACTGCCAAAATTTGTTGTGCACTAACCGTAAAAGCAATTAATATACTTGGAATAATAGCAATAAAGGGGCCAAGATAAGGAATCAAAACACAAAGACCAGCAAAGACACCCAATAAAGGAGCGAAGGGCTGGCGAATAATCAAATATCCACTGGTAATAAAAAACATAACAAATATTCCTTCGATAAATTGGCCATCTATATATCTGCTAATTGTGTTATTCATTCGAGCAGCTAAATCATTAACTTCTTTGGAACGGCTAGGAAAAATAAAACGATTTATGAAAGGAATAAATTTGTCTCCATCGGCCAACATATAAAAGAGCATTATCGGGATCGTAATAATATTAATTGTAAAAGTCGTAAGAAAAGAAGCGAGGTTGCCCAAACCACTCAAAGAAATTTTCAAAAAGGTCGAAGAATATTTACTGATCTGCTTTTGAATATTGCTGATCTTAACGTCTTGATTAATTTGTTTAAACCAATCCGACTTAACCCAACTGTCGGTCATATTTTTCATATCATCAACAAACTTGGGCAGCGATCCAAGCATATTGCTAATCTGAGCAATTAATTGGGGAACAAAGATAACAAAAACGGAAACCAGAATAACAATAAAAATAAAGAAAGTTAAAGCAACCGCCAGCAGGTGTTTGAAATGAAAATGTTTTTCCAAGAAGATAACGACCGGATGCAATAAATAATACAAAAAACCGGCAACAATCAGTGGAAGAAAAATCGTCCTAATAAAAATACCAATTGGTTCGAAAATGAAACTAAGTGTTGAAAGGACGAAAATCAACATTGCCAGTAGTAAAAATTCAATTGTCCAATAAAGGAGTCGGTTCTTTTTGAAGAATTCCATTAATTAAATTATAGCTAAGATTATTGCCAACCTTGATTTTTAACTGGAAAGCACGTAAAATAAACAATTGCTTAAAATATTTCAGAGGTGTAGTTATGTCTAATAAAAATCTAACTGGTAAGTCGCCATACAATTCATTTGCCGGACCACGACCAGTTGCTCATAATCAGCAAAAGAAAAATCAACTCCAACGCACAGCCCAATTGCAACAATGGGCAAAAGGCGTTGAGGGTGTTGAATTGCCTAAAGCTGTTAAAATTAACGGAAAATGATTAAAACTCGCAATTTAAAGCGAGTTTTTTTATAAATTAGCATTCAAAAGTGAGGTTTTTATTATAATGATGAACGAATATAGTTGGAATATGATGAACCCTTTGAGTTGGGTCTGGGCATTGCTTGCTTTTATAATTCAAATTGCAGTAATAATATTTATCATTTTGATTATTGTTAATATTTGGAAAAAATATCAAAAAAACGGTAAGATCAACTTAAAAAATCTGGGTAGCTCGCTTAATACGAACCATGCACAAGAAATTCTGGATGATAAATTCGCACGCGCCGAAATCTCAGAATTAGAATATTTAAAAAGAAAAAGAGCTTTGAATTTGAAAGCATCGGAAATCAGTGATTCTGATATCGAAAATGCTAAAAAAAGCGAAGAAAAAAGTAGCCGGCCAACAAGAAGAACCAGAAACGAAGATAAAAACAAGTCAAATTAATGACTTGTTTTTTTAATAAATAATTCATTTATTTATTTGTGGTAAGGGCTTCCTTCGTTGATCATAAAAGATCGATATATTTGCTCAGTCAAAAGAACACGCGCTAATTGGTGAGGAAGTGTAATTCTGCCAAAAGATATCTTTGAATTAGCTCTATTCTTAATTTCAGATGATAATCCAAGTGAACCACCAATCACAAAATCAATTGTCGAATAACCATCTAGAGGAATTTTTCTTATTATGCGGGCCAAATCTGGAGAAGAAATTAGTTTTCCTTCAATTGCGAGGACCAAAACAAAATCTCGATTGTTAATTTTATCGAGCAACCTTTTTCCTTCAATCTGAAGGATTTCCAGATTCTCGGAGTTACTGGCTTTTTCAGGAGTCGGTTCGTCTTTAACCTCGATAATTTCTGTCTTTGCAAAACGAGAAAGCCGTTTTAAATATTCATCCAACGCTTCTCTAAAATATTTCTCTTTAATCTTTCCAACTACCAATATCCGGATATTTAGCATGTATATAATTATACTGTTCGGATTATTTAAGACTTTTCCACACGAACAAAAAAAATTTTCGATAATACAAAAAGCCCATTTCTGGGCTTAAATCGTGTTCGTATTCAAAGTTATCCACAATATTTATCTTTTTTTAATAATTTGTGGAAAGTTATTGTTTCAAGGTCTCGGTCATCTTAACTTTGACTGTTTTCTTAGTTGAAGCTCGATAATAAGTTATTTTAACCGAGTCACCAACTTTAAGTTTATAAATAATATCACGCATATCGGCTAGGTTAGAAACTTTCTCTCCGTTCACGGCAACAATAACATCATATTTTTTCATACCAGCTTTTTTAGCAGGTGACTTATCATTTGAAAAGCCAGCAATAACAATGCCGCTTTTAACTTTGCTTGGTAATTTAAGTGTCTGCTTCACATCATCACTTGATACTTCACTGAGGTCGACAACTTCGACTCCCAAAGCCGGACGAACGACTTTCCCATATTTAACCAATTTATTGATAATTGAAACAACCGTATTTGAAGGAATTGCAAAGCCCATCCCTTCAACAGATTCACCCTCATCGGTTTCAGTCAATTTTTGGGAATTAATACCGACAACCTGGCCGGATGTATTAACAAGCGGACCGCCGGAATTACCGGGATTAATTGCCGCATCAGTCTGAATAGCAATTGAATCGCCATAATTCGTTTTGCCACTTTCTGACGTATTGGAAACAAGACGTTTGGGAGCTGAAATAATTCCTTCTGTAACAGAGGAAGCATAGTCGGTTCCGAGTGGTGAACCAATTGCTAGAACCGTTTGGCCGGCTTTAATTTGATTAGAATTTCCAAATTGAGCGACCGTTTTAACATCGCTGCCAGAGATTTTTAAAACGGCTAAATCTGTCATCGAATCGGAACCGACTTTTTTAGCCACTATTTTTGTACCATCGTAAAGAACAACTTGAATTCTCTTGGCGCCGGAAATTACATGATAATTAGTAACTATGTAAGCATATCCATCCGCATCTTTATAAATAACACCAGAGCCCTCGGAGGCTGTTTGAAGTGTAGCCGAAGAACTGCTGCTTGATGAAGATTTTTTGGAACTCTCACCTTCAGTTGTCGAGCTGCTGCTGGTTTCCTGCTGGTTTAAAACAGAAACAACCGCTCCTTTTAAATTGTTATAAACCTTAGTAGCATTTGATTTACCAGAAATTGTTGGTGCCTGAATAGTTGTTTTGCCGTTGCTTAAAACACCGGTTGATTTTCCAATGAAATCGGTTGTCTGTGTATAAATATAACCCGCTCCAACAGCAACACCGCCACCGAGAAGTCCGGCTAGAAGAGCAGTTGCAACAATCCGACCAATAGGACGCTCTTTTTTCGGCTTTTTTGTTTGGATATCTTTTTGCGTTTTTCCTTGGTCTTGTTCTTCAGTCACTGCAAAATACCTCCGTAAATATTATCAAGATAAGATTAAAGTAAAATTAATCAAAAAGGAACTACTAACTAAAATCAAACCTTGAAGAACTCGTATCAACCTTCGGCAAACTGATAAAGAAAGTCGTTCCAACATTAACCGTTGATTCTACACGAATTTTTCCGTGCAAAGCTTCAACGACTTCTTTTGAAATTGCCAAACCCAGACCAGTTCCACCTTGTTTTCTAGCTCGCGATTTATCAACACGATAAAAGCGGGTGAAAACATTTTCCAAATCTTTATTTGGAATTCCTAATCCGTGATCTTTAATGCTTAAAATTATCGAATCAGCAGTTTCGTCAATACCAATCTCGATATTACCTCCATCAGGAGAATAATTGATTGCATTGTTAATAACATTATCAACAACCTGCATAAATTTATCAGAATCAATTTCAACATAGCAGGCTCTCTCTTGATCATAATTCCTAATAATTTTGTAGTGATTATTGGAATGCATTGAATATCCCTGTTTGAACATAACGTCAAAACGATCAATAACATAATTTATAAACTTGGTGAAATTGACAGCTTCGGTTTCCATTTTGGTTCTGCCTTGATCCATTCTCGACAATTCAAGCAAATCGTTAATCATGTGAATCATTCTCTGTGTTTCGTCATGAGCGACACCTAAAAATTCACGAGCAATTTTTCTTTGAGTTAAGGCGCCTTCTTGTAAAGTTTCAATATAAGAATTAACGGAAGTTAACGGGGTTCTCAATTCATGGCTAACATTGGAAACAAAGTTCTTCTGATCGTTTTCCAATTTTAATTGCCGGGTGACATCACGTAAAACGACAACGGCCCCAGAAATAAATCCTGATTGGCGGCGAACCAAACTGGCAACAACATTTAATGTAACTCCGTTTGGTCCGTCGGGTTCAACAACAAAACCGCGAATTGATTGAAAAAGTTTTCGTAAAGTAATTTTTTTATCAACCAATTTGAGCAAATCTGAAATATTTTTTCCAACTGCTTTGTCGGTACGTGGAATATGCAAAAGATCCAGAGCGGCTTGGTTAATAACCGTAATTGTTCCATCGCGCGTGATAGCCAAAACTCCGTCAGTCATGTTGGAAAGCAACGAATTTAATCGATCGCTTTCCATATTGGAAGTTGCCGTTTCCGAAGCAATCGTATCAGAAAGGTCATTAATTTGAGTTGCCAAAATGCCGATTTCATCTTTTGATTTAATCGCATTTTTAATCGAGTAATTTCCCTTGGTGATTTGTTCGGTCTGCTCGGCTAATTCGGTAATTGGCCGTGTTAATAAATGAACCATCAAAAAACCAATCATAATTGCCATCAATAAAGGAATAAATAAAGCACCGACAAACATATTGGTGATGTTGGAAATTGATTCGTAAATCGATTCCATACTGGCTGTATACACAAAAACACCGACCGTTGAACTTCGATCGCCGGGTTTAGCCTCGAGTGGAATCGTTAAGGTTTCATAACGGCGTCCCAATAATTTGCTTCTAAAACGGCGAACGTAGCTTTTACCGCTCGACAGAGCATGATAAATATTATTTTTAACCTGTTTCCCACTGACCGAAGAACTAATTTCCTGGCCAACCAACTGTTTCATTTCAACTGTCAGGCTCCCGCGAATGACACCTTTTTTATCAACGACATAAACATAGTCCTGCTCAGTAGAGCCACCCAAAGTTGAAAGAGCTTGGTTAATATCCTGATTAGCTGTTTTTTGATTAGAAATTTGTAAATCTGAAATCAATTGGCTTTTAATTGTGTTTGGAACCGTGACACGATCATCAAAAGATTGGATTAGTTGCGAAGAATATTGATTGACAAAAAAGGCTCCAACCAAACCAAGTGTTATTAAAGTGATCACTGTAAAAATCAGCGCAATTTTGAAATGCACTGATCGAAAAAATCTGGAAATAAAATTGGAGAGGTTATTCATTATTCGTAGTTTTATTTCTTAATTAGTGAACACTATCTGGTTTAATGAAATAGCCAACACCGCGTTTGGTCATCAAAATTTCAGGACGGCTTGGTGAATCCTCTACTTTTTCGCGTAAACGACGAACAGTCACGTCAACAGTCCGAACATCACCAAAGTAATCAAATCCCCATACCTCAGTTAGAAGAGCTTCACGAGTCAGCACTTGTCCTGGACGACGAGCCAGATAATGAAGAAGATCAAACTCGCGGTGAGTCAAATCGAGATCAATTCCGTTTTTGGTAACCGTGTAGGCATCCGGCCGAATAACTAAATCAGCAACTTTGATTTCCTTTTGCGAATGATCAGCAGAAGCATCGACTCCAGGTAAGGTTGCATCCTGACGGCGCAAATTCGCCTTAACACGAGCAACTAATTCGCGATTTGAAAAAGGCTTGGTTACATAATCGTCGGCTCCCATTTCAAGACCGACAACTTTATCGATCTCACTGTCTTTTGCCGTAACAATAATCACCGGTGTCGAGGACTTAGAACGAATTTGACGAAGAACCTCTGTTCCTTCAATTTCCGGGAGCATTTGATCCAACAAAACAAGATCTGGATTCTCAGAAGCAAAAACTTCCAAAGCCTCCCGTCCATCAAAAGCTGTCACAACGTCGTAACCTTCTTTTTGTAAATTAAATTTGATAACGTCTGAAATTGGCTTCTCATCATCAACAACAAGAATTTTACTCATACATAATATTATAACAGCCATAAAAATAATTAACGAAAGTGATAAACGATCTTGCTCATACGTGAAGAATCGTGATAAAATATGAACTTGTTTGGATGCTTAGCTCAGCTGGCAGAGCAACGGACTCTTAATCCGTGGGTCCAGGGTTCGATCCCCTGAGCATCCATAACTATATGTTGACAAGGCGCTTTAACCGCATGGTTGAGCCTTTTTTATTTTCTCATGGGACTCTAATATGTTCCTTGGTTACTTACAAAAGTACCCAAAAAAGCAACCATATTTTATATTGAAAGTGAGATAAAGATGGCCAGCAAATACAATCAATCCCTTTTAGCTAATAAAATAAAGGAAGAAATCTGGTTTCCTGTTGTAAAGTGATAAATCGAAATCTGCAAATAAATTGGAAGAATAATTGCACAGTCAGGAACTATCCTGCATTAATACAATAAATAGCTTTCGTAAGATTTAATTTAAATATGTGCAAAATAAAAAACGTCTATTAAAGTAAAGACGTTTTTTATGAATAACAAGAATATGAAACTATATATAATTAACTTCTTAAATCAATGAAATGCAATTAACTACTTAACTACTTTTCTGCATATTAATAAACAACAAAGCCAATACGTTGATACTTAAACAACCGCTAGAAAGCTAACCCTATTATAGCTACTGCTAATTGTTACATAAGATAACCAAAAATGCTTATAATGGCATTTATTATCATCTTAGTTATCTTTGATTAACTGAATATACGGTTAAATTAACTATGGAATTCTTTATCAAGCGAATATATTGGCATTAGAATACCTTTTACAATCTTATCTACTTGATTTTCCGTTACTGTTTCATGAAGAAGAATTTGATTAATTAACAAAAGTGCCGGTAGATTAAGCTCATTAGAAGTAATGTCACTCCTGATTGGTTCATTTCTTTTTCGAGCATTTATTAAAATTAACTTGACTTGTTGGTTGACATAGTTATTGTCGCTATTAATCACAGTAATAAACCTTTTTACAAATGGTTCCGATGTAGAGGTAAGGAAAGTCTCTGCCAATAATTTCCCCCAAGTTTCCTTAGGTGGAGTATCAAAAACTGGTTTAAATTTTAGAAATAAACATTTTAAATCAAGAAAAAGGCTACCTTCGTCGGGCGTTTTTGTGTCTATATTTGGTGCATAATTTTTAATTGTTGTAAAAACTAACTCTGGTTTATTACGCCAGCGTCTATAAATTGCATTTTTATTAGTCTTTGCTATTTTAGCAACATCACTGATTGTTAGATGCTCATACCCAACGCTATTAAGTTGTTCCCAAGTAACTTTCAATATGACTTGGTCTAATTCTTTTCCCCACCTTCGATTGACCATTTAGAAAGTTCTCCTTTCACTCCTTTATTTTTGCATTTTGTTGAGTTCTTTACTTGTACCTAAAAACCAATTACTTGGAATTTCAACGATTGTTTTACGGCTAATGAATTGATTTTCATCTGTAATTCCGGTAAAAATCAACTTAGAAATTTCGTTTTTATATCGGCGCTTATTTTCATAAATAATTATTATTGGACTAGATGCGGAATTACTTTTATTAATTTTAACATGATTGTTTTCGGAATATAAATATGCGCGCTTTTTATTGTTTTTTCGATAAATCAAAACATAGTGTCTTTCTTTGTCCTTGCCGATAATTTTTTTGAGAATAATTCCTCCTCTTTGTGTACTAATTAGTGAGTGGATTTTTTTAACTTGTTTAATCTTTTTTATTTCCGTTCCATAATGTTGGTAACTATCATTAACCATCAAAAATTGAGTAATGAGAATTATGAAGCTTAGTATAATGATATTGATTAGATGTCTATTTTTTTTAACTATTTGTAATACGGCCACGATAATTAGGATTATTAATATTAAAATTAACATTATTTATCTTTTCCTCCTGATCGATAATTACTTAAAAATAATGCCGGAATTAAGGCTAAAATTGTTCCGATAACTGTGCCTATAAAAGCGACCTGATAAATTGGAGTCAAAATTGATATTGTTGGAAAATTACCATTCAACTGAATTTGAATGATTGTTGCTAGAAGAGCTGTGCCAAATGCCCCACCAACATTTTGCACAATTCGGACCCCTGTGGTCGCCGACGCTACAAATTCTTCCCCAATCCCTTGATAAGAATCAGCCATGACAGGAATTGTTAGCCCTCCTTCTGCGGCTCCTCTAATTAAAAGTAGTGAGCAGATCAGCATTGGACTAGTTTGTTTAGTAACAACTGCAAACGGCAGAGTGCTTATTACAGAAATAATAATTGAAATAACTGTTGGCCATTTGGCTCCAAAACGATCAGTTAATTTCCCAATTTGAGAACGAGCAAGTAACAGCCCTACCCCTTGAGGAATTAAATAAATACCAGTCATTATCGTTGAAAGGCCACGAACATTTTGTAGGTATAGTGGTAATAAAAACATAGCTCCGTTGACTGTTATTCCTGACATGAATAATAAAATTGTGGAGGCAGAATAATTTTTTAATTTAAATAAAGACAAAGGAACGATTGCCGTTTTACCGAGATTATTGGCATGGTATAAGTAAGCAATCAATAAATCAATTCCCACGAATAAATTGATAATAATTTGAGAAATGACTGATTCTTTTGGTAAATTACTGAAATTAGTGATTCCAATAATTAAGAATATAAACATTCCTGATAGTAACAAAAAACCTGCTAAATCGAATTTACTTTTTATACCTAATGGCTTAAAATTTGGTAAAAAAAAGCAGACAACTGTTAACGACAAAATAACGATCGGTATATTAGCAAAGAAAATCCATCGCCAATTAAGGTAGTGCAAAATCAAGCCACCGAAAGTGGGTCCTAAAATTGGGGCCAAAACTACTGGTAACCCAATAATTGACATCAAACTACCCAGGGCGATGCCCTTTGAAGCACGAACAAGCAAAATACTTAATACAGGCACAATTATTCCAGTTGCAATTCCTTGAATCAATCTGCCAATGATTAATAAGCCAACTGAAGATGATGTAGCAGAAACAAAGGAACCAATTCCAAAAATCAAAATTCCAGTTAAATACAACCATTTCCCATTTACTTGGTCAATCAACCAACCGGTGATTGGAACAAAAATTCCAATTGCCAAAATGTCTATTGTGGTTACCCACTGCATAACGTTCACAGTCGTATTTAGAGCATTAATCATCTTATTAATTGCAATATTAGTCATTGTAGTATCAAGCATTGGTGCTAAAGCTCCAAGAACGAGTATGAGAGCAATAACTATAACTTGTTTTCTATTTTTCATAATTACGTTTCCTTTTAAAAAATTATTTTTGATCTGTCTTGTTCCAAACAATAATCGTCCCATCAATTCCAACGATTGTAACTAGGGCGATAATTAAGTGACTAATTAGTAATGTAGAGCCATAGTGAGCTAATAAATATCCAGGAATTGACCAAGGAATGAATTGGCCAACCATTCTAGAAGCAAAAATAACATCAACAATCAAAGCAATCAGTGAAAGTGAAATTGGTAATAATAAACTTTTGCACTTCGATACAATTAATGGCCACAAAAACGATAGACATGCATTACAGCTATACGCCAAAAGAATTTTTCCGAAAAATAAACTTAAAAAATGAGGATTAGGTATTAAATTAAATTTTGCAATCCCCACTAATAAGGAAATTATTATTGTAGATAGTAGAATAATAAATTCAGAAAATTCAATTGCTATATATTTGCCAATAATAATGGCAGTTCTGGAAATCGGTAATGCTAACAAATCCTTGAACGTACCCTCAATATATTCTCTTGCGAACACCCAACTACTGAGAATGCCAAAACCAGTTAAACCAATTACAGACGAAATTAGTAATATCGAATTAGCACTGAATTGACTCCAATTATTTCCTCCTTTGATAGTGATCAAGAACATATAAGCAGCGACTATAGCTTCTATCAAATAGGATTTTATTATTTTTAAAAATTCAATTTTTATTGCAATCCAGGTACAATAAAAATTTCCATTATTCATGTCGATCCTTTTCAGCATTAGCATTAATCCTTTTAAGGAAATAATCTTCTAACATTTCTGTTTTTATGTACCAGGAAATAGGAATAATATGTTTATTAATTAATAATGATAAAATTATTTTATTTTTTTTCGGTTGAACAACAAACAACTGTTTTGCCTTAATAAAAAAACAATTTGAGAATCCTTGTTCCTGCAAGATATTGACAGCTTTGTAAAGTTCCGATTGGCTATTAAAATCCGCAACAATATATTTTTTTGCTTGTTTCATATAGGTGGTTCGACTTAATTGTTCTAATATAATGCCGTTATCAATAATGCCAAATGAAGTAAACATTTTCTCCATCTCAGCAATTAAGTGGCTTGATATTAAAATCGTTACGCCATTTTCTTTTGATATTCTTTTAAAATAGTTTCTAACCACATTAATTCCTTTTGGATCCAATCCATTTGTTGGCTCATCTAAAATTAATATTCGTGGTTCATGAATAACAGCCTTGATAATTCCAAGTTTTTGATTATTTCCCAATGATAAATCTCTAACTTTTTTGTTGCGATATGGGTCCAACATAAATTCGGACATTAAATAGTTAATTCTCTTAGTTGACTGCACTGGATCAAGCAGTCGCATTTTTGCATATAATTTTAGATTCTCCAATACGGTTAAATTTAAATAAGATTTTGGTGTTTCAATTAAATAGCCCACTTTGTTCCAAAAACCAGCCTTCACATGGGAAACTTCTTGTCCGAAAATATAAGCCTTTCCCGCTGAAGGTTTAGTCATATTGAGTAGCATCCTCATGGTTGTTGTCTTTCCGGCACCATTTAAGCCCAAAAAACCATATATTTCACCTTGCTTGATGTTCAAATTAACATTATCAACCGCCTTGAAAGCTCTATAATTTTTACTAAGATTCTCAGATACGATGGCATTCATTATTAACTATGCTCCTTTAACGTTATGGTACTATGGTACCTAATAGGTACCATAGTACCATAACGTTAGTCTTTATGCTTGCCATATAAAAAATTGTTTGTAAAGAAAATTTTTATGATTTATTTAATGAAAGAAAAATGGATCTAGCATCAACTATTATTTCAAAGATCGCTTTTCGATCAAAAAGAGAGAGTTACCGGGTGGCTGTCACTTGGGCTCAACAAAAAGAAAATAAGTGGCAATAGAATCGCTAATAATATTTCATTGATCGATAAAAGAAACGAGGAATCTACATCTCCAAAAAATGAAGATGAATAACCAATAAAAAAACAGACAGATAAACAATCTTTTTTGCTTTTTTGTTAAAAAAACTTTTTTAAGCAACCTTTTGCTTTATTGATTTTTTCCATAAACAAGCAATAGTCTTATTACTTATAAAATTTAAAGTATTTCTAGAAGACTATATAAAAAATACTCACTAAAAATTGCTCACGCCAGTGTTCTTATAACTATCTCTTCACTTTAATATTTATAGATATACCAACACTTTTCGCTGGGCTAGAATGGTCTATGCGAACAGATGCCCATAATTTTTTAATTAAAGGCATTACTCTAGTTGGTCATAAGCTTGTTGATTCGATAACAAGTGATAAAAATTGGAATGAAGTAAAAGACTATTCAAAAGAAAACAGCCTTCCTTTAACAATCAGTATGATCAGCAGGCTAGCGTCAGAATTGTTTTAAATAAAAGAAAGCTCCTTTATCTAGCCTCAACTGCAAGTTTTTATCGTATCGTAATCCTTGTCATAGACTGTATATAATGCAAAATTAGAGGTTGACATAATTTTATGAAGAACAATTTAGATTATTTCAAAGAAGTAGACCAGACGCCTTGGGGAAACCCTCTTTTATAAGTTACTCTGGCAGCAGCTGAATCCTTATGTTCATCAAGGAAATACAATTTTAGATTTTGGCAGCGGTTTTGGTAAAACGGCTGATCATCTGGCTCAGGTAGCCGATGTCACTGCTTATGAGCCTGATCAAGAAATGCTGAAAATTAGATATCATTCTGCTAATTACCAACAACTCAGCGGTGACTTCACAACATTCATTAATCAAGTTAAGAATAAAAAGTTCAGTCTGATCCTGATACATAATGTCCTTGAATATGTTCCCGATGTAGAAAAGACTGTTTCATCCTTGCTTGAATATCAAAGAGCGGTGGCTAAATCGAAAAATTTTGGTTCAATCAATGTATATTCCAATCAACAATTAATAGCTATTCTTAAAAAGAATGGCTTATCAATTGAATCAATTAAAGGCATCCGGACAGTTTTTGGTTTATCCAACAATAATCAGATTAAAGAAGAAGCATCTTGGCAAAACGATATGTTCAAGTTGGAATTGAAACTCGCTGATGATCCAATTGCTAAGCAAGTCTCCTTTTTCAATCACGTGATTGCAAAGAAACCTGATTGAGATCGTCAACTCTTCACTACTGACCTCGTTAATTCTGATTTTTCTTTTAAGTTATTTGCCATTTTGCTGTTTGTTACTGAAACGATACTTGCCTCTTTAATAATCAAGCAATGCGCAATTGACTGAACTGGCCGAAACTGAGATATTGAACTCTTTATTTAATTTTTTAGCTATCTTGGCGTAGCTTGGGTCTTGATCTTTTAATGGCTTGGCTTTCTAATCAATATTTGTTTTCTATCATTTTTCTTAATCTATCAGGGCGGTATCCCGACCAGGAATCATTTTCTGTTTCGACATAAGGAAGCATCTTGGCCTTTACTTTTCTTAAATAATCAAAGACCTTTTTATTGCCGATCGCTTTAATTTCTTTAAAATCTACGTGATGGTTACTCAAACATTTTTTTGTTGCCACTGATTGAATACTTTGATCTGTATAGACTTTTACTAACAAATAAATCGCCCCCCTAAATCCTTTTGTTATTTCACATGCTAACGGGTAATCTTTAAATTAGTAAGTCATACTATTTAAAAAAATAAAATTTATGTAATATTTTTAATAATTATCAAAAATATACAAACCAGGTTCTTTTGAGCTAATAATCCTTATGATAATATCTTTACTTTTTCGAACATATCGATATAAGAAGTATTTGAACTGAACATGATCCGAACCAGATCTCAATTTGATTGTTTTAGAGAAAAGACAGCGAAAATTCTTACTTAAATTAAAAATATTTAAATGACATTAATCTACTTTCGGTGAAATAAAAAGCAGCCCTCAGGCTACTACTGGTTATCTTATTGTTTTTTTGCTACTAGAAGAAAACGGTCCCCATTGCTTTCAATAAAACCTGTTTGCTCAATAATTCGTTGCAAGCGCATCAATTAGGACTGATATTTCAACACTGAAAAATCAGGAAATTCCCAACTGATTATCTTGGCATAATAAACAAATGCGCCAACATCATAGAACCAAATTTTAGGATAAAAAGAATTGCTTTTAAGAATTTGAAAGCCACGTTCTACCAGCTTGGAAATAACATTAACCATTACGTTTTCAGGATGGGCAGGAATATAATTATCTGTTAAAAAGCTGGAAAGACTGTAATTGTTGGTTGCACCAACCTGTTCAGTAATGAATAAACCGCCATTCTTGAAACAACGTGTGATACCGTCAAAATTCAAGCCATCGTGGCTGTTAGTAATAACGTCAAAGTCATTCGGGACATCCGGCATATTCTTAATCAGCATAGAAAAGAAATAAAAGGATAGAATACAAATTTTAAAAAAGTAGAATGTTGTGAAAACGATAGATTAACTAAAATCAAAGCTTAATTTACTGCCCTCCAATTTCAACTTGGCATCGAATTTCTTACCGCTTTTCTTACTCTTGAATCCTTTTAGCCTGTTGCTTTCACCCTTTGTAATTAAGGCTTTGATAGCTGTTTTACCAATTGTCTTTTCGCTCCATTTTTTCGGTAGAGTGAAACGACACGGAACAGCGGCCTTATAATTTGTGCAACCGTAGAATTTCCCTTTATCAACAATCATTCCTTCTTTGCAAAGAGGACATTTACCAATTGCTTCTTGTTGCCGGTCTTGGATTTCAACAATTTTTTGGTTTTTAACTTGCTCGGATAAACCTTCACTTTGTTTCATTTGTGTCGGCACTTCGTCGACCAATTTTGATACAAACTTTTTAATTTGAATTAAGAAGCTCTCCTGGCTGCGTTTCTTTTGGCTTATTTCTTTTAAAGCCAGTTCCCATTTGGCCGTCATTTCCGGACTGGTGAGTAATGGTTCAAGCTCAACAGCCGTACATAAAGTAATTCCTTGTTCACTAACATGCAGCTGATTCTTTTTAGAAAGCAAATACCCGCGTTTTTTTAAGACCTCAAGAACGTTGGCTCTGGTTGCTTCGGTGCCGATCCCTTCAACATCTTTTAAGATTGATTGGGCTTCTTCATCATCGAGAGTTCTACCGGCAGTTTTCATAGCCGTGATTAATGTACCTTCGGTAAAGGGTACAGGTGGGGTAGTTTCCTTTTGCGGTGTTTTCAAGTCGGCTTGAACTTTCTGGCCTTTTGTCACCTTGGGCAGCGTTACAACCGTTTCATCATTTTTGTCTTTATCGTCTGAAAATAGCAATTTCCAGCCTTGTTTGGTTGGCACATTTCCGGTTGCCTTAAAATTGGCTTTGCCAACTTCAGTAATAATTATTGTTTGCTCGTATTCATATGGATCAGCAAACATAGCTAGCGTTGTTCTCAAAACTAAGTCGTAAACCTGTTGTTGCAACTTAGGTAATGCTGCCAATTTCGCTTTATTTGGAATAGTCTTAGTCATAATAATAGCATGATGTTCCTGGACTTTTTTACCGTTTACATAACGTTTATTCGCTTCAGTATTATCTAAAGAGACTTGGCTAGACACCAAACTCAAATATCCCGTTAGGTTTGAAAGCAAATAATTGAATTCTTGATCGGTAATATAGTTGCAATCGGTTCTTGGGTAAGTAAGCAGCTTAGACTCATATAGCGCTTGAACAGCTTTTAAAACATCGCTGGCACTAGCATGATAGCGTTTGTTAATCGCACTTTGCAGACTGGAAAGAGAGAATAAGCGCGGACTAGCTGTTTTTTTCGTCTCTTGTAAAACATCTTTGATTAAGGCCTCTTGGAAACCGGTCCGAAGGTTTTTAGCCCCCATAAATGCAGTCAGACTTCCTTCTTCTTTAAAGCGTTGATAAGGATCTAATTTGGCAACGAATTTTTGCCGATTAGCTTCAATTTCGGCGCTTATTTCAAAATAAGGCTCCGGCTTGAAGTTTTTAATTTCCTGATCTCTTTGGTAGACCATATAAAGCGTTGGCGTCTGGACCCGGCCAATTGAATAGACACCACGAACTCCGCTTTGTCTTAATAGCAATGTATATAGTGGACTTCCGTTCATTCCAACCAGCCAATCGCTAATTTGTCTGGTTTGAGCTTCTTTATAAGCTGGATAATACGTCCAACCGTCTTTTAAGTTTTTAAAACCGTTTAGGATAGCGTCTTTTTCAAGCGAGTTGATCCATAAGCGTTTGATCGTTTTACTTTTTAAATTGATTTTTGCTTGATTCATGATCGACCAAGCAATATTTTCACCTTCGCGATCGCTATCGGTCGCAATAATAATCGTATCGGCTTTCATCAGCAAATCTTTGACAATTTTAAACTGGATTCTCTTGTCCCTGGGTACTATAAATTTGTACTTATCTGGGAAAATCGGCAAATTAGATAAGGACCATCGTTTGTACTTTTGATCGTATTTTTCCGGCGTTGCCAATTCTACTAAATGACCAAAACCATAGGTTATAAAGGTCTCATTGGCTAAAACAGGGTCGCTGACTGAAAAGTAACCCTCTTTTTTCGTGCTGTTCTTAAATGCTTCCACATATGATCGGGCTTGACTAGGCTTCTCGGCCAAAATAACTGTTGTCATTGCGTTTTTCCCACCTTTCCATCCTGTGTGTCTCAACAACATTCTTATTACATGATATTGATTTTGCTATTCCTGTTAATTGTCAAACATTCTGCAATGTTATTAGTGATTTAGTAACTGATAAACCTAAACCAATTGTATATGTTGAAAGCTCCTAGACTTTATCCAGTGATCTAAAAAGCGTGGTCATTAGTTTCATTACAATAGTTTAAGCAATTAATGTTAAGTTAAGACATAAAACTTTTCCCACCAAGAATGTTTAGTAAAGTTGATTTCCCTGCTCCAGAGGAGCCTAAAATAATTACCAGTTCTCCCGAGTTATAAATTTGTATACTATTGAAGTTCATCGAGAATTTGGAAAGGTTACTCTTCAAAGACTCTTAAAAGTAGTTCTCTGGCCAAGGAGACACTGTATTTATTCAAACAATTAACTAAAACAACAGCAGATGAACTGTTTTCGATATCAATCATCATGACTGATAATTGTGTTCCGGTCTGGCCGATTTTCATCCAAATTCCATCTTGCCTTTTAAACATCCCCATCAAGGAAAAAGATTCTGCTCGCTTTAAAAAGGTCGATTCCGCAAGTATTTTACTTGAAAACTTCAGTATATCTACTACGTTGGATCTAAGCCCGCCAGTAGCCTTACCAAGATTATTTCCGCAATCAAGCCATTGCCAATTGCCATAATTTTTATTTCTAAAATAACCTGGTAATAAATCAGCATTGCCAAAATTAGTATGGTTTAAATCCAACTTCTTCTTAGAAAATGCGTTAATACACTCTTCATAGTTTTTAGCCTCTAATTCTGAAAGGATAAGACCTAAAACAGCATATCCAAAATTGGAATATATGCGTCTACGATGAGTGGGAATTTTCTTTTCGATCAAGATTTTTCTAACATTATCTGCACACATATTGCTCTCGTAAGGATTGTAACGACGAGTGCCTTTATGTTTAATAATCCCAATCAAGTCGCTTAGCTTTAGAGGGGTTAAATAGCCATAACCCGATTGGTGCGTCAGTAACTCACCAATTGTTGGATAATTTTTTGTAGGTAAATCAGAAACAACTTCATTTATTTTGGTTTGACTTGTCACAACTTTTTCCTTGAATAATTCAATAAAATAAAAAGCTGTGAAAACTTTCGTTAGCGAACCAATTTCATAATTTTGCAACTTTTCCTTATTCAGGTGGGCGTTTTTACCATACACTTGCCATGATAATTTTTCGCGATAAAAAGTACCGATTGACAGCGTACTTTCTGGATATAAACCGATAATTTTTTTAATAATAACTTCTGCTTTTGATGATAAATACAATTGCTTTAATTCCTTTTATTTAGTAATAACATTTACGATTTTGGCTGAATATTTTTTGATTAAAAATATTAGTATGAAAGGGAAAAGGATAACGGAAAAATTACAAGAGGAACCATGATCTACATTTTTCCCGTTTGTTATATTTATAAAAATTTCATCCTAGTACTAAAAAAGATAAAACTTTGTTTCAATTATTTCCCTTGTGTTATATAAAGATAATGAGCAATTGAAAAACTTTTTAATATTATAAACAAAATTTAATATAAATAATGAAACGGGTTTTCTTTAAGACTCCTTAATGAGAAAGTACTTTTTTAAAAAACTGAAGTGCTTATTTATACAAAAAGAGACCCTTATTGAACTATTGTCTTAATTTAAAATATTATTCTGTGATAAAGCTAAGGCCCGGACACCTAGGATTTTTTCAACAGAAAGTCATCATCTGATAAATATATAATCCGATTGAATAAAATAATAATTTTTTTATTTTTTCAAATAAAGGCTTTTCAGTCAAAAATAATTTTTGAATCTTTTTTTTGCCGATTTTTCATTAACCAATTACGATCGGAAATATTATGTTCTTGTGAAGAAGACTGTTATACAAAGACTGAAATTTTTCAAATAAAGAGAGATAATT